>JARYMD010000186.1 GCA_029907285.1 Verrucomicrobiota bacterium
ACAGCTTCGGCCTGCAAATCGCCTTCGGCTGTTCGAACCCCGACCGCGCGCCGTCCGCGGAACAGGATTTGTTCGGCCGGCGTATTAAGACGGATTTTCGCCCCGAGTTCCTGGGCAACGCGCGCCATGACCTGGGTGATCCTGTGGCATCCGCCTGTCGGATGCCAAACGCCGTGCTCGTATTCAAGGAATGAAAGAATCGAGAACAAGCTCGGACATTGGAACGGGGACATGCCGAGATACTTTGACTGAAACGTAAACGCCAGTTGAAGACGCGGGTCGTGGAAAAACTCGGACAGCTCCGCATGCAGCGATTTCCACGGCTTGAGATATGGCAAAACCATGAGCAGCCGCAGACTCAGGAGGCTTCCCCAGCCGAGGAACGGCATTTGCAGGCAAGGCGCAAACTTCACAAACTTCTTTCTATTGTAATCGATGAATTCACGGAACTTGGGCGCGTCAGTCGGCGACAGCTTCTCGATTTCCTTCACCATCCGTTCCACGTCCGGAGTGGCGGCCAACTCACTGCCTGCGCCGAAGACAAGGCGGTACTGCGGGTCCAGCTTTGTCATCGGCAATTCCTTGTAAAGGTCGCGCCCTGCCTCGGCAAAAATCTCAGCAAGGATTTGTGGATAAAGAAAGAATGTCGGTCCCAAATCAAAAGTGTAGCCGTCGCCTTCAATGGGCGATGTGCGCCCGCCAACCCTTGATTGTTTCTCGAGAACCGTGACCTCCAACCCCGCCTTTGCCAGCAAGATTGCTGCCGCCAATCCGCCCGGTCCCGCTCCTATGATGATAACGCGCTCGGACATGTCAGAGTTCTAAAGAATTGAGCAATCGGTGGCAAGCTCAGCCCGCCAGCAAAAACCTCATCGCCCGCTTTAACCAGTCGAGAGAAATTCGCGCAGGCGGATACCGGACCGGCGCATCAAACCATGACCCGCGCCGCATGATTGATCGTTGATGTGAAAACGTGTCGAACCCCGTGCGTCCGTGGTAAGCGCCCGTGCCGCTATCCCCAAGCCCGCCAAATGGAAGGTCGAACCCCACGATCTGCATCACCACATCATTTACACACACGCCTGCTGAACGTACCTCGTTTATCACCCGGGTTTCGGTTTGGCGGCTGCGCGTGAAAACGTACAAAGCCAGCGGCGTGGGCCGATCCTTCAGCTCAGCCAGCGCCTCGTCCAGCTCTCCGAACTCGAGCACGGGCAGAATCGGGCCGAAAATCTCCTCCTGCATCACCGCTGAATCCGGGCTCACATCTGTCAGAACCGTCGGCGCAATGTACAGATCCGAAGCCTCATGCGCGCCTCCGCATGCAACCTTGCCTTCCCGCAGATAACCCACCAGCCTTTCAAAGTGCTGTTTGTTGACGATCCGCCCGTAATCGGGGCTCATCGCCGGGTTCTCCCCATAGAACTCGCGCAGTGAACGTTCAAGCGCACCAAGAAAAGACTGAGCAACTGGGCGTTGGACAAGGACAAAATCGGGGGCCACGCAGGTCTGGCCCGCGTTCATGAATTTCCCCCACACAATCCGACGCGCAGCAAGTTCAATCGCAGCATCCGCGCAAACAATTGCCGGGCATTTCCCGCCAAGTTCCAATGTCACCGGCGTTAGATGCCGTGCCGCTGCGGCCATGACCAGCCGCCCAATCCTCGTGCTCCCCGTGAAGAAAATCTTGTCAAACCGCTCGCGCAACAACAGCTCGGCCACGTCCGGTCCGCCGGTCACAACCGAGACATAATCTTCCGGGAACGTATCTGTCGCCATGGCAGCGATTGTCTCGGCGGTGTGCGGCGCCAGTTCGGATGGCTTCAGCACGACGCAGTTGCCGGCGGCGATCGCGCTCACAAGCGGCATCAGCATCAGTGACGCCGGGTAGTTCCATGGCCCCATAATCAGTGCAACGCCAAGAGGTTCGCACTGCACCCAGCCGCTCGACGGCGCGGCAAACCACGGCGTCTTCCGCGGGCTCGGAGCTGCCCAGCGGCGCAAGTGTTTGCGCGCATGCCGCAGTTCAGCGTGAATCAGCCCAAGCTCGGTCGCATAGCCCTGAAACGGTGACTTGCGCAGGTCAAGTTGCAATGCATTCAACAGCCTCGGCTCAAACTTGTTTAGCACTGCCGAAAGTTTGTCCAGTTGGGACAGCCGAAACTCGAGGGCCCGAGTTGCGCCGGTTTGAAAAAACCGGCGGTGCTGGCGCACCATGGCAGGGATTTCCATAATCTACTTGCCTGAGTCTCGTCATGGACAATACTCCGTCAAGTGATGTTTCGGCTGCACAGGATATATGCAATCTTGATCTCGCTCACTTTGCCTGCCCGTGCGGAGTCTGCCGCCCAGGACCTGCTCGAGGCGGGCATCGCCGAATTCAATGCCGCATACCAGACATGGGACGGCACCCGTTTCGCCGGCGCCTGTGATACCTTGCGCCGCGCTGCCACCAATTCCCCGCCAGCCCTCACCAATTATTACTGGCTCGGAGTCGCAAAGTTCCATCGTCTGCTTCAGATTGAAAACAGGCCCGATCGCAAAGTTGACAGGCGCGCCGCAGATCAAGCACGCGACGCGGCGATAAACGCCCTCAGCATTGCCCTCAAGATCGACAGTTGTCACGCCGAAAGCCATGCCCTCATCGGCACGCTCTACGGAATGAAAATCGACGGCAATATTCTTAAGGCCATCCGGTACGGCCCCACTGTCGAAAAACACCGCAAAGCTGCAATCGCTCTCGGCTCAAAAAACCCGCGTGTCCAGTACCTGCTTGGCGTGTGCAAACTCCACACCGCCAAAAACCAGGCAGCACTCCGCAGCGCGCTCGATACCCTCCTCGGAGCATTAAGACTCTTCGAAGCCGAGGCTCAAACCACCGCGGGAGCATTGGAACCGCGATGGGGCTATGCAACCTGCCTGACTTTCACCGGGCGCTGCTACGAACTGCTGGGCCAGCTACGCGACGCAGAACAGTTCTACCGCAAAGCCCTGGTCGTTCACCCGGCCGATCATCTGGCCGAAGAAGGCCTCAAACGAGTAACTACAGACAACAGATAGCTCCATGAGCATGAAAAAAGTGATCGTGATCGGCGCCGGCCTCGGCGGGCTGTCCGCAGCCATTTCGCTCCGCCAATCCGGCTATGAAGTCGAAGTGTTCGAAAAAAACGCGAAAATCGGGGGTAAACTAAACGTGCTCAAGGAACGCGGGTACTCGTTTGACCTCGGCCCGTCAATCCTGACACTCCCTGAATTCTTTGACCGGCTCTTCCAACGCAGCGGCAAACAAATGGCCGACTACATTCGCATCAGACCGTTGCGGCCGCACTGGCGGAACTTTTTCGAGGACGGGACCGTGGTTGACCTCTACCCGGAGCAGGACCGGATGGCCGCCGAGGCGCGGAAGGTCGGTGAACCCCCGGAGAATGTCCGCCGCTTTCTCGAGTACTCGGGAAACCTGTTCGACCTCGTCAACAGCGGTTATTTCCAGCAGGGACTCGACAATTGGCGCCAGTTCGCACGCCATTACGGGCTGTGGCAATTCCTCAAGTTCGACCTTTTCCGCAGCATGCATCAGGCTGTGGCTGCACATCTCAAGACCCGGTATTTCCGCGACATATTTGATTACTTTATCAAGTACGTCGGCTCGTCGGCTTATCGCGCGCCCGCATTCATGAACTGCATGCCCACAATCCAGTTCCGCTATGACCTGTGGTACGTTGACGGCGGGTTGTACAACATCGCCATCGGCCTCCAACGCTTGATGGATGAACTCGGCATAACAGTGCACCTCAACTCTGAAGTGACCGAACTCCGCCATGATGCCGGACAGGTCACAGGCATCGTCGCTAACGGCAGCTTCCACCCGGCGGACATCGTCGTTTCAAACATGGAGGTAATACCCGCTTGCGAAAAACTGCTGAAAGAAGCCAAACCGTTTGTCGATGCCCTGCAAAAACGATTCGAGCCGGCCTGCTCGGGATTGGTGATCGACCTCGGCCTTGACTGCCAGTACCCGCAGCTTGCTCATCACAACTTCTTCTTCAGCGGAAATCAACGGGACCATTTCCGAGCCGTGTTCGAGGAATACAGTCTGCCGCATGATCCGACGATCTACCTTGTTGCAGCGTCGCGAACAGATGCCACCGTTGCACCCGCCGGCTGCGATTGCTTGAAAATATTGCCTCACATTCCATACATCGACGACCAGCGCCCGCTCACGCGTGACGATTACCTGAAATACAAAGAGCTTGTGCTCGAAAAACTCGAGCGGATGGGGCTCAAAGACCTTCGCAAGCACGTTGCGTTCGAGCATGTTTGGACCCCAATTGACATCCGCGCCCAGTATTACTCCAACAGAGGCTCAATCTATGGCGTGGTCAGCGACCGCTGGAAAAACCTCGCCTTCAAAGCGCCAAAACAGAGCGCCAAATACTCGAACCTCTTTTTCGTTGGCGGGTCGGTAAACCCGGGGGGCGGCATGCCAATGGTCATCCTGTGCGGCCAAAACGTTGCAAGGCAAATCGCAGCGCAAAGCTCTTGACCAAGAGCGTTCCCGGCCTCGGCACGGCAGAACTTTGTGCCTGGCACAATATACATGACCAACGCTGCGTCATTGACGCGGTTTGTTCTCAATGTGAAAGTCAGCGCATGCAAAGTGGCCCGTCACGAGCGCGCGCGGCCATGGCCATCGGCGCGCATCCCGACGACATCGAGTTCATGATGGCCGGCACACTTGTGTTGCTGAAGCAGGCCGGGTTTGAAACGCATTACCTCAATATCGCAAGCGGATCGTGCGGCACGAAGGAACATTCAATCGCGAGCATCCGCGCGATACGCCGGCGCGAAAGCCAGCAGGCAGCACATGTGTTGGGCGCAGTCTTCCACCCATGTCTGGTTGATGACCTCGAGATTTATTACGAGAGAAAAACGTTGAGCCGGCTTGCTGCGATCGTGCGCGAGGTCAACCCCTCGATCCTGTTGGTTCCTTCTCCGCAGGATTACATGGAGGATCACACGAACACATGCCGCCTTGCTGTGACGGCGGCTTTTGTACGCGGCATGAGGAATTTTCGCACTTTGCCAAGTCGGCGGCCCGTGGATGGCAAGGTGACGGTTTACCATGCGATGCCGCATGGCTTGCGTGACCCATTGCGAAAACGGATTGTGCCGGGGCTGTTCGTGAACACCACTGGCGTTCATTCAATCAAGCTTCAAGCGCTGTCCATGCACAAGAGCCAGCAGGACTGGCTCGACACATCGCAGGGAATGAATCAGTACCTCCAAACGATGGAGACATTCGCCCGCGACCTGGGGAAACTGTCGGGCCGGTTCGGATTCGCCGAGGGATGGCGGCGTCATTTGCACTATGGGTTTTGCGACGAAGACGATGACCCGCTCGCTCAGGTGCTTGGAAAAAATTGTCTTGTGAACCGCCAATACGAGCGCGAGTTGGAACGGCCATGGAAATACGCCGCGGCACAGCCGCCCCCCGCCGTTCATAAAACGCGCGCATGACAAGTAACGAGCCTGACACCATGTCTGTGGAAATCTCCCGTGACAATTGTATGAACCCGCTGAAAACCGCTGCCGTTGCCATCATGATCAGTGCTTCAATCAACATGGCACGCCCCGCCGAGTTCATGGCCGGGGCTGCGGCCATCGACATTACCCCGCCGCTTGGGCTGCCGTTGGCGGGCTATTATCATGAGCGCGGGGCCGACGGCGTTCTCGACCCGCTGTTTGCAAGGGCTCTCGTCATCCAAAGCGGCAGCGATCGCATCGCGCTTGTTGCACTGGATTTGATCGAAATCCACAGAGCTGTTACGGACCGTGCAAGGCGACGCATCGAGCAGGCAACTGGCATCAAAGCTGATCACGTGTTGATCAGCGCCACGCACACTCACACCGGGCCGGTTCTTGCCACGGCCGGCGCTTACGGCGAGGCTTTCGGCGGCCTTAAGCCTGCGGCTGTCGAGTACACCGACCGCTTGCCCGAATTGATCGAAAAAGCGGTAAAAGAGGCCAATGCGCGAGTGCAACAGGTGAGCCTGAGCGCAGCGCGGGGAAAGTGCGAAGGGCTCGCTTTCAACAGGCGCTATTTCATGCGCGACGGCACAGTCGGCTGGAACCCGGGCAAACTGAATCCGAACATCGTAATGCCAGCCGGGCCAACAGACCCTGACGTGTGCGTGCTGTGTGTTGACCCGCCCAACTCGAACATCCCGGCAAAATGCATTGCAAGTTATGTCAACTTCGCAATGCACACCGACACCACAGGCGGCACCAGGTACAGCGCTGATTGGCCGGGAGCGCTCGACCGCACATTGGCCGGGTGGCGAGGAACCAACCATATCACCTTGGTTGGGAACGGCACTTGCGGAAACATTAACCACGTCGATTTCGACTGGGCGTGTCCACAATCCGGCCCGGGCGAACAGAACCGCATTGCAACGGTGCTTGGCGCAGCCATACTGCAAGCCTGCAAGTGTCTTCGCCCTGTCCCAACCGGACCTGTGCGAGGCAGAAGCAGGTTCGCTGAATTGCCCGTGCAGGCGGCGACCCAGGAGGAAATCGACGAAGCACGCGCAATTCTCGCAGCAACAAAAACCGACCAGGGCGGAAACTTCATGAAGCTCGTGAAGGCGCAGCGCATAATCGAAGTCGCCCGCTGCGAAACCGGCCAAATCCGCGCCGAGGTGCAAGTGCTGGCAATTGGCCGCGATCTTGCATGGCTTGGGTTGCCGGGCGAGGTATTTGTTGAGCTGGGCCTTGCAATAAAGAAACGGTCTCCGTTCCCGATGACATTTGTCGTGGAGCTGGCCAACGACAACATTGGTTACGTGCCTGATCGGCGCAGTTATGCCGAAGGCAACTACGAGCCGGTGAGTTCGCGTTGTGCGCCCGGCTCAGGAGAAATGCTTGTGGAGGCCGCTGTCCACCTCTTGGACGAGATTTTCAGGAACTGAATCGGTGATTTGAGCTGCAGCAGGAGAGATTCAAAGCGTGTGAGTGCGATATTGTGCCAGGCACTTTGTTGTGCGCCGGTCTTGGCCGGCGTGGGGCGGAACTTCGCCAAACGATTGCAGTTGTGAGCCGATTGTGCTGTGGTAGTCTTGTGTCTGGTTTTTTGTTCTCCATGAAACGCGTGTTTCGGAATCTTTTTGCGATCGGTTTTGTTGTTGTCCAAACCTCGCTATGTGCGTCAGGAGCAGACTCGAACAGCGCAGCAGTACCGCAGCCTCCGTGGCTTGACAGGCCTTTGTCACTGACGGATTGCCTGAATCTGGCTCTGGCAAACAACGGTGACGTCCTCAAAAGCCGCAAAGACCTCGAAGCCGCCCACGGCCTGAGCGTACAAACGCGTGCAGTGGTGATCCCCAAGGTCACGTTGAATGCCGATTACGGAATTGTTGGGAGGGACGCTGTTGATCGGCTTGAGGTTCCTGCTCTCCCGATGTTGCCGGAGGGGTTGTCCATCAACCCGGGTGATCAAAGGTGGGCTGCTGATATTCGTTTGGTCCAAACGATAAGCGAAGGCGGCAGGTTGCGGTCTGCAGTTCGCACCTCGAAGCTTCTGCGGGAACAGGCAGTCGCCCGGCATAACGTTCTTCTTGCCAATGTGATCACTGATGTGCGGATGGCTTTCTACGACGTGCTTCTCGCAGAGCAGGAGATAATTGTCAGCACTGCGGCGATAGCGCTCCTCGAAAAGGAATTGGAAGACAGCCGGCGTCGATTTGAAGCCGGCACGGTGCCGAGATTCAACGTTCTGCGTGCCGAAGTTGAATTGGCCAATGCCAGGCCACAGCTCTCCCGCGCACGAAACAACCACCGCATTGCCAAGAACGTCCTCGTCAACCTGCTCGGGTACAATGTCCCTCATGACCTGTTCGAGGACCTGCCATTGCATTTGACCGGCACACTCGAGGTTCCCAAACTCGATTTGCCGCTGCCGGAGGCATTGGAACAGGCGCTTCGGTCGCGCCCGGAACTTGAAGTGGCTCGAAAAGCCGAACTGCTGCGCCGCGAAGGGTTGGTTCAGGCCCGCGCGGGCGCTTACCCGCGGCTTGACGGCTACGTCGGATACGGCGCGCGCAAGTCAATGTTTGCCGCGGACATCGACCGCGAGGTCCATGGCTGGGAAGCAGGCGTCCAGGTCACATGGAACATATTCGACGGCGCTCTCACTCGCGGCAAGGTCGCCGAAGCAAGTGCGTTGCTCGACCGTGCGCAGTTGGATCAGCAGGACCTCACAAGAAAGATTGAACTGGAAGTTCGCTCTGCCTGCTCGACTCTCACCGAGGCATGGGAAGTACTCCAATCCCAGCAGAAAGTGATTGAACAAGCCGAAGAAGCGCTCCGCCTTGCCAGAGCTCGAGCCGAGGCCGGCACAGGAACACAACTCGACGTCCTCAGCGCGCAGACCGCGCTGACTCAGGCGCGCACCACGACAATCCGCGCAAAGCGCGACTA
>JARYMD010000187.1 GCA_029907285.1 Verrucomicrobiota bacterium
ACCCTTGTCGCGATCGGCACTGTGGACAGATTTGGCCGGCGGATTCTGATGCTGATCGGTTGTGCCGGCATAGGGTTGTCCCACCTGCTAATCGGCATTGCTTATGCCCTGGGACTTAAAGGCCTCATAGTCCTCCTCCTGACGCTCGCGGCGCTTGGCTGTTACGCGATGTCTCTGGCCCCGGTTACGTGGGTTCTTATTGCGGAAATTTTTCCAAACCGCATCCGCGGCGCGGCAATCTCTGTCGCAGTATCGGCACTTTGGATTGCGTGTTTCATCCTCACGTTCATGTTCCCGATCCTGCGGCAGAAAATTGGCATGGCAGGAACATTTTGGCTTTATTCGGCCATTTGCTTTGCCGGATTCGTTTTTGTACTCAAGCGGGTCCCGGAAACGAAAGGCAAGAGCCTCGAGACAATCGAACACGAGCTGGTGCGGCAGGCCAACCCTGAAATCTCCCCGAACTGAAGGACAGGGTGCATCTGCGCGGGCTAGTTCGTCGGCGGCACGGCGCCAAAGGCGTAAAGGTGAGACGCCGATGACACGTAGATTGTGCGATTGGCGGCGACCGGCGATGCATAGACAGGCGCGCCAAGGTTAACCTCGAAAAGCACCTGTTTCTCCGCTTTCGCTGAAAGCACTGCGAGGTCGCCGTCCTCGTCCGCAATGAAAACCCTGCCGTCTGCAACCATGGTTGAACCCCAGACATGCGCCTTCATGTCATGGGTCCAGAACAGCTTGCCTGTGTTGGCGTCAAGACAATACACAAACCCTGAAAAATCGGCGGCAAACAACAGACCAGTCTCGGGATGTATGGATACGGTGGAAACGCTGCGGCGGATTTGTTTGAAGGACCAAACCGTGCCGGTGGCTGTGACATCGCCCGAACCGGTGGCATCGACGCAGACTAATCGGCCGACGCCTTCGCCCTGCTCGGGGTCCTGGCCGATCGCGACATACACGCGGTTGCTGTAAAAGACCGGCGTAGCGACGATTTCGCTCGGCCCGTCGGGTGACGGGTACTGAATCTGGTTGCCGTTCTTATCGGTTTTGTATTCCGGCGGATTGCAGTCGTACCACCAGACCTTCTTGAGGACGGACGTGGCGCCTTGTTTAATCGGCCGAGCGTCGAGGGCGTACAGGACGCCATCGCCTCCGCCGCAAAAAACAAGAGTGCGGTCTTTGACGGTTCCGCTCGACACTGAGCTCCACTGGCCGTGGAAGATTTGAGGGCCGATGCCGGCGTCGTCTTCGCCGGCCAACACGCCACTGTGCTTGTCCACGGCGATGAAACTGGGCGAGAACGGCGATGGCACGGTTGAGTGTGTCCAGTCTCTGCCGTTGGAAGTGCATGTGTACACGAGGTTGCCGATTATGAGCGGCGAACTGTTGGCTGCGTTGTGTGGGAAGACACCGACTTCGTCCATCATGTTGTACACCCAGATAATGTCCGCGTCGTGCGGGCCGACAGTGGTTGGTTGCCTACCGGTGTCGGCCACAAAGTACTCAGCTTCGCCCTTGAAAGGGCCGTTGTTGCCATCTGCCATGCCGTTGAGGTCAAGGCAGATCAGCTCGCATCTGGTGGTGACAAGGTAAGCGCGGTTGCTTTCGACAACTGGCGAGGACAGAAGTCCGATGCTCTCCCAATCGTTGACTCTGCCTTCTTTGAGTTTTGGGACCACCAATTGCCAGATCAACTCGCCGGTCTTTTCGTCGAGGCACAAGAGAATGCCGCGGTCCCCTGCGTGCTGCAGGTCGCGGGGGTTGTCGTTGTTGGTTCCGATGAGCACCTTGCCGGCGGCGGCGACTGCATTGCCATAAGTTTGCGATCCCAGTTTCGCGACCCACCGCAGGTTGACGGCTGTGGCGAGGTCAACTTCGTCGGAGCCGGGCTTGAATTTGCCCGGGTCAAATTGCGTGGGGAGTTCGCGTTCGGGCGAGTACATGTTGCGGTGGTTGGTGCGGCCCCACATCGGCCAATCATCGGCAACAGAGGAGAACATTTGAATGGCAATTGCCGCAAAGACCGCAAGGCTGGCCTTGGGGGCGATCATCAACGGAGCATCAGCGGTTCGGGTTGTCATGACGGTGTCGGACAAGAATTCTAGCGGGCAGCGCGCCGTCCATGCAACCCAACTGAGTCTCCCAACCAGCCCGGAAATCTCGCCGGAACAAAGCTCTGGGTGTCTTTGGCCGGTGGGCCGGCGGGATTTCCGGGCTGGATCACTCAGCAGTGGCTGTGGCTTGCTGTGGGTTTACCATGTCGGGTGTGCGGCCGGCGTATGTTTCAATGAGTTCCTGTGGCAGCTTGCCTCCGTTGACCAGGTAGAGGATGGCCATTCGAACAGCCAGGCCATTTGTGACCTGCTTGAGTATGACGGACTGGCTGCCGTCTGCGACTTCGCTGTCAACTTCTACGCCGCGGTTGATCGGCCCGGGATGCATGATAAGAACATCCGGGGGCGCAGCTTTCAACCGGGCGCGGTTGATGCCGAACAGGCTGGTGTATTCGCCCAGGCCCGGGAACATGGTTTTGCGTTGTCGTTCATGCTGGATGCGGAGCAGGTTTATGACATCGGCGTCTTTGATTGCAGTTTCGAGGTCATGAGTAACGCGGCATCCCAGTTCTTCGAATGTGCGAGGGACAAGCGTTGGCGGACCGCAGAGTGTGACATGGGCGCCGAGCTTTAGAAGAGCCCAGATGTTTGATCGTGCCACGCGGCTGTAAAGTATGTCGCCAAGAATGGTTACTCTGAGGCCGGCGATGCGTTTTTTTTCCTCGAGCATTGTGAAGACATCGAGCAATCCCTGTGTCGGGTGTTCATGGGCGCCATCGCCGGCGTTGATGACGTGCGCCTTGAGCACGCGGGAGAGAAAATGTGGCGCACCTGCGGCGCTGTGCCTTATGACGATGAAGTCTGCGTTTAGGGCTTCGAGGTTTCGGGCGGTGTCTTTGAGTGTTTCACCTTTTCGGAGCGAAGACGCCTCGGCGGTGAAGTTGATCACATCGGCTGCCAACCGGAGCGCAGCCAGCTCGAAGCTGATCCGAGTGCGCGTGGAAGGCTCGACGAAGAGGTTGACGACGGTTTTGCCGCGGAGTGCGGGCATGACTTTTCTTGGGCGCGCGCCAATGTCTTTGAACACGCGGGCGGTGTCGAGGATGGTAGAAATTTCCTCGCCCGACAGGGACTGCAGGTCCAGCAAATCTTTGCGGGTCCAGGTCATGCCCGCATTGAGCTATTACTCGGCTGATTTTTCAAGCACGACTTTGCATTCTTCCGGATTATCAGGCAATTTGACATCGACGCGATCGCCGGGCTCGGTGTCAATCGCTTGGCCCACGAAATCCGGTCGAATTGGCAGCTCGCGGTGTCCCCGGTCAATAAGGACGGCCAGTTGAACGCGTTTTGGTCTGCCCAGCTCAGCGAGTGCGTCGAGGGCGGCGCGTGTGGTTCGGCCGCTGAAAAACACATCGTCCACCAAAACAACGGTCTTGTCGGAAACATCGAACAGAATATCAGTGGGATGAACTTTCGGCGCGAACCGGTGGTCGAGGTCGTCGCGGTACATGCTGATATCGAGCTGTCCAACGGGCACTGTGCGTCCCCACAGTTTGCCGAGCTGTTCTGCAAGGCGGTGAGCCAGTTGCACCCCGCCGGTTTGGATGCCGACGAGGACGACATCGACGCCCGGGTGGTTTTCTTGGGCCAGCTCGTTTGCCATGCGCTGGACGATGTTGGCGATTGCGGTTGCGTCAAATAGCACGCGTTTCTTTTCGTTGATGGTGGACATGCGATTGACTCGAAAATGCCTTCAACGTTATGGGCTGTTTGGGACGGCCTGGTCAACAGGGGCTGCATTTTTGACCGGCAGTTTGAGCTGCGGGTGCTGGGTCGCAAGGCTTGCTTTGCGTGGCGCGCCTGTGCATCAACCAACCGTTGCGGTGGTTTGCCAGCCAGTCTGACAAAGCACGTTCAAAGCCGATGTCGTATCCGGCTTTTTCCGACTCGATCCACTTGTGCTTCAGGATTTCCGCCCGCTCGGCCAGGAACTCCTCATACAAAGTCGGGTCTTTCAAGTTGCCGCTGTTATCCGTCATTGCTCAAAAACACTTCCAGCCCGAAGGGCGGGGTTTTCGCGCCGGCTTCGTGCCGAATCATGGGAATTTTAGCATGCGCCCCACCAGTGACAACCGAAAACAGTGGGCGATTTTTCTGTTTTGATTTCGGTTTGCGGCCGCTATTATCAGGGTTCTGGCAGCGCAGGATCGGGCCGCCAGCCTGGTTCAGCGCGGCAGCAGGTTTTTGAAAGCATATGCCACTGACACACACGCGCGATTTGTTCGCCAAGGCGATCAAGGGCAAATACGCCATTGGCGCGTTTAATGTGAACAACATGGAGCTTCTTCAGGCCATCGTTGAAGCCTGCGAAGAAGAAAAGGCGCCTTTGATCCTCCAGATATCCAAGGGCGCACGCGACTACGCCAATCCGGTGTATCTCAAGAAACTGATCGAAGCGGCGATCAGCATCACCAACGTCCCCATTGCCGTGCACCTCGATCACGGCGACACTTTTGACCTTTGCAAGCAATGCGTCGATGAAGGGTTTACAAGCGTGATGATCGATGGCAGTAATCTGCCGTTCGAGAAAAACGTCGAGTTGACGAAACGGGTTGTCGATTACGCTCACAAGCACAACACCGTGGTCGAAGCCGAGCTGGGGCAGTTGGTTGGCGCCCAGTTTGACTCCGGAGAAAAGGGCGGTGTGTACTCAAAAGTTGGTGCCTATACCGATCCTGATGAAGCCGTGCAATTCGTGAAGCTGACCGGTGCCGACTCGCTCGCAGTTGCGATAGGCAATTCGCACGGCGCGTACAAGTTCAAGAGCAACCAGCATTTGGATCTGGACCGCCTGGTGGCAATCAAGAGCGCACTCAAGAATGCCGGGCTTGGCGATTATCCACTGGTCCTTCACGGAGCTTCCAGCGTCTCACAGGAATTGGTCGATGACATCAACAAGTACGGCGGCAAACTCGGCCCTGACACATCGGGCGTGCCAGAATCAGACCTCGAGGTCGCTCGGCGCAACGGCGTCGCCAAAATCAACATCGACACCGACCTGCGGCTTGCAATGACCGCCGGCATCAGAAAGGTGTTAACAGAAAGGCCGGAGCAGTTCGACCCGCGAAAGTACATCGGCGCGGGCCGCGACAGAGTCAAAGCGCTTGTCCGACACAAACTCCGAAACGTCGTGTGCTGCGCCGGACACGCATTTGATTGAGAATTTGCAAGTTGGACCTTCCGCGTTGCGTGCTCAACGTCTGCAACCCGGAAATCTCACCGGCCAACCGCTCGGATTCATTCATTCGATGGTTCTTTCTGGCAGCCGAAAAGAACGAGAAGGGCCAAAGGCCCGGTCTGTACCAGTAGCGAGCCAGATCATTGACCGTAAGGGCTGAAAACCCGCGCTGCCTTTCTCCAACACGCCTCCGGGAGCGCGGGCATTCTTGCCCACGCCAAGCCGGTGAATGTTCGGGCGCAGGATTTGTGTGTTCGAAACTCCTGTACGATCGGTCGTCGAGCTGATGCAATATGGGGACAGGCGTGCAGTTCACCTCCACATACCTGCAGTCCCGCGGAAATCCCATGGGATTGGACGCATGGGTGTACCTGCGGGCGGTGGCCGGGATATTCCGGTGTTCTGAATGCATACTGGATTGACGAATGTGGCTGTGGCATGTGATTGTTTTGCCCAGTTGAAACTCATAACAGGAGAGCGACTGTGGAAATCAAGAAGGCCGTTATAACCGCAGCGGGAAGGAATCAAAGGTTGTTGCCACTTCAAACTGTTGTTGACCGGGACGGTCAGCAAAAGAGCGCCCTGCGAATTCTGATTGAGGAAACGCTGAGCGCCGGTGTCGAGGAAATCTGCGTGGTTATTTGCCCCGGAGATGAGCCGGCCTATCGCACTGCTGCGGCTGATCATGCGGCGCGGCTCCATTTCGAGGAACAGAAGTCTCCGCTGGGATATGGCGACGCGGTCATGCAGGCGCGGGCGTTTGCGGGAGATGACGCGTTCCTGTTGCTTGTTGGCGATCATCTTTACCTGAGCATGGAGAGCCGGTCGTGCGCGCGTCAGTTGATCGACGTTGCAAAGGCTGAGCGATGTGCTGTCTCTGCAGTTCAAGCAACACACGAAAGCAAGCTTCCGTACTATGGCACTGTGGGCGGAAGGCTTGTCGCAGGCCGCAAGAATGTTTACAAGGTCGAGACCGTCATCGAGAAACCGACGCCGACCGAGGCCGAGCAAAGACTGATTGGGCCGGGGCTCAGGGCGGGTCATTACCTGTGCTTTTTCGGAATGCACGTTCTCACGCCAACGGTGTTTCGGCTGCTTGAGGGTCTGTATGGCGCGCCCGAGGAAAAGAAAACCATTCATCTTTCAGACGCGCTGGCTGGTTTGGCCGCGCGAGAGCGGTATCTCGCCTGCGAGCTGGCGGGAAGACGGTATGACATCGGTGTCAAGTACGGTTTCATGATTGCGCAATTGGCGCTTGCATTGACCGGCAGTGAACGCGATGAGGTCCTGACCAATCTGGTCGAGTTGCTGGCATTGCGCAAAGTCTAGTCACGCCCTGAACCCGCTCGTTTAATTTCTCAAACTCAAGCATATGCAGAGCCTGGTTGCGATCATCACTTCGCCGGATCAAAACGAACGCAACACATCGCTCGACCGCGTTTGCCGGGGGGCAACCGTTGGTGAGTTGATGGCGGCGTGCGCGGAACTTGACAGGTTCCGCCGCCAAAGCAGCAACCTGTACGAACGAGTGCGGGCTTTGTTTTTCCTATACGCCATTCACAGGTTCCATTTGCCGGCCCGGCGGGACCTGGGCACGAGCGGACGCATACCGTTTCGGGCCTATGAGCAGCTTTTGCAGCGCCGGTTCGAGGAGGCAATTGACACTCTGCTGAGCGTGCAAGCCGCCGAGGGGCGCAGCGATGCGCTCAGCAGCGCCCTCGCCGCGGGCTATCAGCGCCTCGGATTTCAAACCCTTGCCGACCAGGTCCGGCGCAGTGTCCGGTCAGTCAAAGGCAATCAATGGATGTTTCGCGTTGGCCATCCGGCCGACCATCCGCTTCGAATTCGGCCCGAGCTGCTCAGGCGCGCCGGCGATGGCACGTTCCCAATCCTCTGCGAGCGAACCCCGGTCCGCATGGACCTCAGCCACAGCGGTTGGAGCGACATTTTCTTTCTCGGCATGGATTACCCCGAAGGCGCACGCGTTTTGAATGTTTCGATTGACCTTGGGGTTCGTGGACGTGACAAATCGCCGACGCCGCCTGTGGAAGCTTACCTGCGCGTCATCGACGAGCCCGTGTTGCGGCTGACCAGCGTTGATTTGGGCGACACAACGGACATAAAGCACTTGTCTGAGGTGTTCGATTTCGCCCGCGATTACCTCGGGCTGTTGAAAGCAGCAGTCATTGCGTCGGGCATTGTTCCTCCCGGGATAGAAGGCTCGGGCCAGGACCTTGCGAACCTGCTCGCGCGCATCGTCGGCCCCGGCATGGGTCTGGAAATCATCAGCAATGTTAACAACATTCCCAAGGGGTCCCGGCTTGCGGTATCGACCACGCTATTGGCGTCGTTGGTATCAGTTTGCATGCGCGCCACCAGCCAGGCCAAATCCCTTGTGGGACAACTGGCCGAAGACGAGCGCAGGCTTGTGTTGGCTCGGGCGCTGTTGGGGGAATGGCTGAGCGGGTCCGGAGGCGGCTGGCAGGATTCAGGCGGCCTTTGGCCGGGGATGAAACTCATCTGCGGTGTTCTGGCCGGCGAAGGTGATCCCGAGTACGGAATCAGCAGGGGACGTTTGATGCCGACGCACCGCATATTTGGACCCGATGAAGTTTCCGAACAAACGCGGCTTGCGCTCCAAGACTGTCTTGTGCTGGTGCATGGCGGCATGGCTCAGAACGTTGGCCCCATACTCGAGATGGTGACCGAGAAGTACCTGCTGCGTTGCGAGGCTGAATGGCGAGCGCGACTCGAGATGGCCGGGATTCTGGATGGCATCATTGAGGCTCTGCGGGGGGGCGATGTGCGGCGCGTTGGCGATCTGACAACAAGGAATTTTTTTGGCCCAATCCAAACGATCATTCCGTGGGCAACCAACCTTTACACAGAAACACTTATTGAACGGGTTCGGGACAGGTTCGGGGAAAAGTTTTGGGGATTTTGGATGCTCGGGGGAATGTCGGGTGGCGGAATGGGATTTATTTTCGCTCCCCGCCAGAAACCAGATTCTCAGGATGGGCTTCAGGAAATCATGTCCAACACCAAACAAAGCCTCGAACGGGCACTCCCATTTGCCATGGAACCTGTGGTGTACGACTTCGCCATAAACGAACGCGGCACGTGGTGCGAGCTTGTTTCCGGACCGGAGGCTTTGTTGCCACGCGTCTAT
>JARYMD010000188.1 GCA_029907285.1 Verrucomicrobiota bacterium
TGCGCTTTTCCTGATCGTACACGGCGGGGCTTTCAAACCTGAGCCCTTGGTAATCAGGCTGAGTTCTGCGAATTGGCCTCATTGCAAATTCCGGCCCAACGATGTCCATGCGGCGGGATCGGGAAGCCTGAATTTGCAAGCATCCCGTGGCCAAAAGCGTTGTTTGCCAATGAGATTGCCAAAAGCTACCCTCCCACCCATGTCACAGGTCCGTTATTGGTCTGCTGTACTTGGTCTTTTTCTGTTGTTGTGTCAGCCGCCGATCCTGCGGTCCGACGATGAATCTTCCGACCGCACTTTGCTGACCGTGGATCGGATTTTCGGAAAGGAGGAGTTCAAGACGCAGGATTGGGGACCCGCCGTGTGGCTCAAAAACGGTTCTGGCTACACGACACTCGAGAAATCCGCGTCGGTCAAAGATGGCAAAGACATCGTGCGGTATGATCCTCAGTCGGGCCAACGCGAGGTTCTTGTCACTGCTTCAGACCTTGTGCCCCGTGGCGAATCCCGCCCGCTCAAAATCGAAGACTACGCATGGTCCAATGACAATTCGAAGCTGCTCATTTTCACCAACACCAAACGCGTTTCGCGAAAGGAAACCCGCGGTGATTACTGGGTGTTCGACCTGAAAAGGCGGAGCCTGAAAAAGCTCGGAGGCAGCACCCCTCCTTCCACGATGATGCTTGCTGCGTTTTCGCCCGACGGCCAACGCGTCGCCTACGTGTGCCAAAACAACCTTTTCGTCCAATCCCTCGACAACCTGCGGATCACTCAGCTTACATCGGACGGATGCGACAAGATCATCAACGGCACATCCGACTGGGTTTACGAGGAGGAGTTCGGTCTGCGGAACGGGTTTCGCTGGAGCCCCGACGGCAAATACATTGCTTACTGGCAGTTCAACACCAAGGGGGTGCGTGAGTTCACGCTCATCAACAACACCGACACACTCTACCCGAAAATCACCACCTTCGCTTATCCAAAAGCCGGCGAAACCAACTCAGCATGCCGCGTCGGCGTTGTCAGAGCCACCGGCGGCAAAACGCGCTGGTTCCACCCAAACACCGACTCAAGGAACCATTATATCCCGAGAATGGAATGGTCGAAGGACGGCCGACACGTGGTCTTTCAGCATCTCAACCGGCTGCAGAACACCAACCTCCTCATCCAGGCCAACGTCAGAAACGGCAGGCTTCAGACGCTCCTCATCGACCGGGATGACGCTTGGGTCGAGGTGGTCGAAGACTGGCATTGGATCGAGAACGGCCAGCGTTTCCTCTGGCTCAGTGAACGCGACGGCTGGCAGCACATCTATGCCGTGACCCGCGCAACCGGGCAAATCACGCTGCTGACCCCGGGTTCATACGACGCGATCCGCATCGCCGGCGTCGATGAAAAGCTGGGGTGCGTTTACTTCATCGCATCCCCAGACAACCCCACCCAGCGATACCTTTACCGCGCCCCACTCGACGGCAGCGGCCAGGTCGAGCGCGTCTCACCCGAAGACCAGCCCGGCACCCATTCCTACGAAATGTCACCGGATTGCCGCTGGGCGTTCCATACCCATTCGCGCTTTGGCCAGCCGCCGGTCATCGAATTGGTGCGGTTGCCGGAACACAAGGTTGTCCGTGTGCTTGTCGATAATGCCGAGCTGTCAGCCAAGTTGGCCGAGCTCAAACGTTGCCCCGGCGAATTCTTCCGCATCGACATTGGCAATGGCGTGCAGTTGGACGCATGGTGCATCAAACCGCCAGACTTTGACCCCTCGAAACGTTATCCGCTGCTTGTTCATGTGTACGGCGAGCCAGCAGGAACAACAGTTGCAGACGTCTGGGGAGGCGAAAATTATCCCTGGCACACCATGCTCGCACAGCAAGGCTACGTCGTGATGAGCATCGACAACCGCGGCACTGCCACGCCCCGCGGGCGCGATTGGCGAAAAAGCATCTACCGGCAAATCGGCATTCTCGCCTCGGCCGATCAGGCAGCGGCCACGCGGGAAATCCTTCGGAACCGGCCGTATCTGGACCCAGCGCGGGTTGGCATCTGGGGCTGGAGCGGCGGCGGCTCGATGAGCCTCAATGCCATCTTCCGTTATCCTGATCTCTACCAGACCGCCATTGCAATTGCTTTTGTGGCCGATGAGCGTTTGTACGACACAATCTACCAGGAGCGTTACATGGGATTGCCAAGGGACAACGAGACCGGCTACCGGAACGGTTCGCCCATTGCCTTCGCGCACCAATTGAAAGGGAATCTCCTGCTTGTACATGGCACCGGCGACGACAATTGCCACTACCAAAATTGCGAGCTGCTGATCAATGAGCTTATCAAGCAACACAAGCAGTTCTCAGTCATGCCCTATCCAAACCGCACCCACGCAATCAGGGAAGGCGACAACACAAGGCGCCATCTTTTCGAAACGATGACGCGATATCTGCATGAGAAGTTGCCCGCGATGCCTTGATGCACGGCAGTGATCCTTCACATAAAGCATCGCAATGACCTGTCAAACAGGAATCCTTGGTTCGCATTTTTTCCAGCCCGGCGCAGCCGGAACCAGAGTTGCCTGAGGTGCACCGAGCCAACGGCCGCACCCCCTGACCGATTCTTGAATAGCACGTCAAGGTGTTGACGCTGCAACTGAATATAACCGTTTGTTTGTCCGGATAAACAGTTGCCCATGGGCCATGGCAACCGACGACCGGATTCGATCTTCGTCACCGTCGCCCATCGGAACATTGGCCAGCGTTTCCCCAGTGTTCGCATCCAACACTGCCACGTCGCCCCGGAAATTAACGGTATATATCCGCCCCGCGCCACCCGTCGGCGAGGCTTCGTACTTGGCCTTACCTGGAAGCGACACCGTCCATTTGGGTTTTCCGGTCTTGGGATCGACGCGTGACAACATGCCGCGAAGATCGTTCAACACGAAAAAGTCACCCATGTAAAACAACGGCGTTGGCACGTCACTTGACAGTTCACGATGCGACTCGGTCGTCCACTGAACCCAGCTCTGATCAAGGACGCCCAAACCACCCATCTTCACAGCGTAAACCGGCGCGCCTTTTGGTGCACAGACCAGAATCACATCCACCCCCGACACCGGGCTCGGAACTAGCCGCCAATGACCGAACCGTCTCGGGTTCCATGTGCCCCACCGCCACAATTCCTTGCCTGTGTCAAACGCGTGCCCGGTCAAACAATCGCCTCCGGCAATGACCAGCTCGCCCCGCCCCTCCGCGAATATCGGGATCGGCGTCGAGTAAGCCTCGCGGGCTTCAGCAACAGCTTCAGTCGGCCGGGTCTGCTTCCAAATCGTTTTCCCGGTGGTGACATCAATGGCCAGCACGAAAGACTCAATCGGGCCTTCCTTCCGACCGCGGCCGCCGACCGGCACGTCGCGCTGCAATACCTGCATGTAAAGACGGCCATCGATCAAGGTCGGACTCGACGAAAACGTGAACAGAAACGCAAATTCACCGTAGTCCGTCTGGAGGTTTCTGGCCCACAGTTTCTGACCGCTGAAATCGAAGGCGACCAGATCGCCGTTTCCATAAAAAAACACAACCGTTTTACCGTCGGTAGTGGGCGACGGCGATGCGTAGTTGCTGAGCCGGTCTTTCGCGAACGCATCGGCAATCTTGTGTTGCCACAAGACCTTGCCTGATTTCCTGTCGATTGCCATTGCTTTGAGTGTCTGCTCCCCAGCGTCGGTCGTTGAAATGAAAACCTTGTCACCCCACACAATCGGAGTGGCCGCAGACGGCCCCGGCAAATCGACGGCCCAAGCGATATTATCCGACCTCGACCAACTGGTTGGGAGGTTGGTTTCATCAGAGGATCCATTGAACAATGGCCCGCGCCAATGCGGCCAGTCCCCAGCCACTGATTCAAACAACAACCCAAACAAACACAGCCCAATGCACAATCTGGCGATCCAACTTCCAATCCCTTGTTCCGGTTCGTTCGTCATGCAGCCAGAATACCCACAAATTCAAGTCTTGACTATTCCAAACAGGCGCCAGCCCGGGAATTTCTCCGGGTTGCCGACCCAAAACACCCAAAGGTTCGCTCTGCCGGGATTTCCGGGCCTTTGAACATCGAGCCTGGCACTGTAACAACACACACCTGAATGAGGCCGAGCCCCCGCTGAATGCCGCGCTCTTGACTTGTCAGAGCAACGGCCGTCCGGCACGCTCAGAGGACGTAATGCGCAAATGTGCTTGATAATATGAAACCAATCCTTGCAATTGCGGTTTTTTTGGCAGCAGTGGCAAATGCGATATCGTCGGATGCACAGCCCCCTACCCTGAAGATTGGGGCGCAAGCGCCGGGCTTCGATCTGCCGGGCGTTGACGGCCGGAACTGGCGGCTCGGTGATTTCTCCACGGCAAAAGTGTTGGTCGTCGTCTTTACGTGCAACCATTGCCCCACCGCACAGTATTACGAGGAGCGTTTGAAACAGTTCACCGCCGATTACAAAGACAAGGGCGTCGCTGTCGTCGCAATCTCGCCAAATGACCCCCAATCAGTCCGGCTCGACGAGCTTGGCTGGACCGATCTGGGCGATTCATTCGCCGAAATGAAAATCCGTGCCCGTGACCGCGAGTTCAATTTCCCTTACCTGTACGACGGCGATGCGGAAACGGTTTCCCGCGCGTACGGCCCGGTGGCAACACCGCACGTTTTCGTCTTCGACGCCCAGCGAAAGCTCCAATACCAGGGCCGCATAGACGATTCCGAACGGCCGCAGAGCGTGCGCGTCCGCTACCTCCGCGACGTGGTTGATGCCCTCTTGGCCGGCAAACAACCACCCCACACTTCAACCAGACCTGTCGGTTGCTCCATCAAATGGGCAGGCAAAGCCGACGCCGTTAAGGAGTACATGGAGAAGCTGGCATCTGAACCGGTCACGGTTTCTCTCGCCGACGAAACCACATTGAAGGCCCTCCGAGCCGGCAACCCGGAAAAGTTCCGGCTGGTGAATTTCTGGGCAACATGGTGCCCGCCGTGCGTGGTCGAGTTCCCGGAACTGGTGACAATCAATCGAATGTACCGACATCGCGACTTCGAGCTCGTCACCGTGTCCGTCAACCGGCCCGACGAACAGGCACAGGTCCTCGAGTTCCTCAAAAAACAACAGGCATCAAACCGCAACCTGCTGTTCGCCTCCACCGAACGCGACAAGCTCATTGAAGCGTTTGACCCCGCATGGCCCGGGCACGTGCCGTTTACAGTCTTGATATCGCCCGAAGGCAAGATGATCGTCCGCCAGCTCGGGTCCATAAACCCTCTCGCCTTGCGACGCGCCATACAAAAGGCACTCAACGAACGCAAGCCGTGGTGAGCGCAGTTGCACACACCAGCCTGACTGTGTAGATTTGGCTTTCTGATTTGGCAGGATATCACCGTATGAGAAATCAAACAGAGCCAAACAATACCAACAACAAAACCGGTCCCGCTGAAAATGCGGCGACCGAGGCAAAGTTCGACGTCAGCGGCGCGGAGACCCAAGCAACCGAAACCGCCCAGCAAAAGAATGCTGACTCCGACTCCGCCGAACTCCCTACCATGCCGGCTTTGTCCCCGGAGGAAGCCGCTGAATTGCGCGCAAAAGCAAGAGAGGCCGAGGAAAATTATGACCGTTACTTGCGCGCACTCGCCGAGCTCGAAAACTACCGAAAACGCGTCGCTCGCGAGCGTGAAGAGGCTGAAAAGTATCGTCATGAGCCGTTGCTTCGAGAGTTGCTCCCGGTCCTTGACGGACTGGACATGGCCTTCGCAGTTCAAGCAACTTCATCCGACCGCGCCTTCGAGGCGCTGAAAGCAGGCGTGGCGATGATCAGCCAGCAACTAAGAAACGTCCTCCGCCAGGCCGGACTCGAGGAAATCGACGCTCTCGGCAAGGTTTTTGATCCACGGTTGCACGAGGCCGTCGAGCACAAGGAAACAGCGGACGCAGAAGACGGACATGTCATCCAACAGCTCCGCAAAGGTTACAAGTACCGTGATCGGCTGCTTCGACCGGCAACCGTCGTCGTCGCCAAAAAAGCATCCGAACCAAAAACAACCTGATTCGCGCCCAGTCAGAAGCGCCGGTTTATCATGGCCAAACGCGACTATTACGAGGTTCTTGGCGTGGACCGCAACGCCAGTGATGAGGAAATCAAGAAGGCTTATCGCAAGCTGGCGCTCAAGTACCACCCGGATAAAAACCCCGGCGACAAACAGGCCGAGGAAAAGTTCAAAGAGGTCGGCGAAGCGTATGAGGTCCTGTCAGACCCCCAAAAACGCGCCGCCTATGACAGATACGGCCACGCCGCATTCGATCCCCGCGCCCGCGCAGGCGCAGGCGCATGGGACACCCAAACCGCCGGATTCGGCGGGTTCCACGATCCGTTCGAAATCTTCAGAGAGGTCTTTGGCGCAGGCAGCATTTTCGAGAGTTTCTTCGGAATCGAATCTGACGACCCCACACAACCACAGCGCGGAGATGACCTCAGATTCGACCTCGAAATCACGCTCGAAGAAGCAGCCAGAGGATGCGAAAAGGAAATCTCCATAAAACGCGCTCAGTTATGCGACGTATGCAAAGGCACTGGCGCAGAGCCCGGCTCCAGACTCAAAACATGCCCAACCTGCGGCGGACGACGGCAGGTGGTCGCTTCCCGCGGTTTCATCAGCATTCGACAGACCTGCCCCAAATGCGGCGGTGCCGGACGCGTCATCGACAAGCCGTGTCACGCATGCCATGCCTCAGGCCTGCAAGAGAAACCCGCCAAAATCAAAGTCAGAATCCCACCCGGAGTTGACACCGGCACCCGCTTGCGCTCAGTCGGAAACGGCGAAGGCGGAAGAAACGGCGGCCCCAGCGGCGACCTCTACGTCGTCCTTCACGTCCGCCCACACGATATTTTCAGGCGCGACGGAGACGATCTCTTGTGCGATGTGCCGATAAGTTTTCCACAGGCTGCTTTGGGCGCAGACATCGAAGTGCCAACACTCGACGGCCCGGCGCAGATCAGAATCCCGCCCGGCACTCAGAACGGCACGGTTTTCCGTTTGAAAGGAAAAGGCCTGCGCAACCTCGAAGGCTATGGCCATGGCGACCTCCGCGTCCGCGTGTACATCGAAGTGCCAACCCGGCTCAACAGCGCCCAGCGCGCCAAATTGGAGGAGTTCGCCGCCCTTTGCGACCAGAATGTTCACCCGCAAAGCAAGAGTTTCTTCGAGCGCGCAAAAGAGTTCTTCCGTTGACCGACCTTGCGCTCACGGCATCTCAAGGGAATCACATGCACCGGTTTTTCATCGCAGGGGTTGCACCTGATTCAACCGAGCTGTGCCTCGAAGGTTCAGAGGCACATCACGCACTGAACGTCCTCCGCCTCGAAATAAACAGTCCCGTCTCCGTGTTGGACGGCGCGGGCTCCGAGTATTTCTGCAAGGTCAAAAATGTGCGCCGAAACTGCATTGCCCTCACTGTGCTCGAAAGGCGCCAGTTCACCCAACCACCTTGCCCGGTGACTCTGTTCCAAGCAGTGGTCAAGAACAAGGCAATGCACCTCATTATCCAAAAAACCACCGAGTTGGGTGTTCACAGAATTGTGCCGGTGATCTGCCACCACAGCATCGTCAGACCATCTCCAGCAGATGCCGCCGAGAAAGCCGAGAAATGGCGCGCCGTCGCCATCGAAGCAATCAAACAATGCGGACAGCCGTGGCTGCCCTTGATTGATGAGCCCCGGCCACTCCCGCATGCGCTTCGGGAACAGCCCCCAGCCAGCCTCTCAATCGTCGCCTCTCTCCAACACGCCGCAAAACACCCGCGCGAGTGTTTCATGGCTCACATCGCGGTGCATCGCCGCCCGCCAAAAACAGTGTCCGTCTGGATCGGCCCAGAAGGCGACTTCACCAAGGACGAATTGGCCGCAATCCTCGCGTCCGGCGCGGTTCCGGTTACCCTCGGGCCGTTCGTGTTGCGAAGCGAAACCGCAGCCATCTACTCCGTCGCAATTACCATGTATGAACTGGCCTCCGGGCCAAAGTGACGGACCACGCGCCCAGCCTTCCACGAAACCGTTCATGACAAGCCTCGTGCCCGGCACTCTATTTGCAGGGTAGAGGCGACATCAAAACCGCCACAGTCCGACCAAGTGAACGTTGATGGGTTGAGCCTTCCCGAACAGACAACCCGCCGGTCAACCGACAGGAACTCTCAACGTCCAACGTTCAACTCGCAACGTTCAACTCGCAACGTTCAACTCGCAACGTTCAACGGGGCCGCGGGTTTGCCACGCGCATGGCGTGGTCCGTCCCTCGCGGTTTGTAGTCCCGCCTTTAGGCGGCTCTTGAATTGAG
>JARYMD010000189.1 GCA_029907285.1 Verrucomicrobiota bacterium
TCAATGTTTTCCCTTCGAGCGAATAAGTCGGATGCCCCTGCCATGCGGTCCAAAGTCCGTGGCCGGTGTGAGTCTCGAACGGGCCATCGTGAACTTCCTGGGTCAATGCAACGGCTGATTCAATTATCACGTCCGCATCAGCCAGCATGCGGGCAAGGCGCGAAGCTCTTTCCGTTATTGAGATGCTATCGCCGATTGCAAGGCCGACCGCCCCGCCACCGATCAACTGCGGTATGGTCACCAACACAGGCAAGCGCCGGCGGCTTCCGATGCCGATCATGGTCCGCTCATCTGCGCCATGGCCGGCAACAGCTTCAAACGTGGTGCCGCGTTGGCGCGCTAGTTGGAGAATCTCAGCCGCGATCCGCTCCAAATACAGCCCCATCGGATAGCCGAGATTGCCTGCGGCCTTGATGATCACGTTACCATCGGCCTGCTGCAATCGCGCCAGAAGATCGCCGTCCAGAGGCATGAACTCCGCGATTTCGTTCAAAACAGCGTCATCAAGCATGGACAACTCGAACGTGCCGCCCCGCGGCAGAACAGCATTGCTGATACCAAGAACTCGTCCATCCACGCGCTTCACCTTGTCAAGAACGCCGCCCATTTCGTGCGCAACAACCGCCGAACTCGTCGTTACACCGTCCACAACCCCAAGCCGCATCAACTCGGCCACAAGCGTGGTCACGCCCTCGTGCAGATTTGGGCCGCTGCCGGTGACAACCACAACACGGCCTCCACGTTCTTTCGCAGCCACGATACTGTCCACCGCAGCCGAAACACGCTCAAGCTGCATGCGGTCGAGCTGATTCTCCAATGCTGCCACTGCTCCCATGTCCGGTTGCATGTTCTTGATCGTTTACATCAACTGGCGGCTTTTGGGAACTCCGAATGCGACACCGCCCAGCCGTCCACCCACACGCGGTCGGTGTCGGCAGCGGCCCGCGAGCGCTGCCGTCCCTGAGCCGTTTCATAAGACACGGCACACACCCTGCCGCTTTGCGCGTGCACGCAAAGTGAACGCACCCCGAAGTTGGTTTGTTCCGTCTTGCGACCGGCTCGCGGCGGAGCCTGCTCAGCGGCTAATAAGGCGGAAGAACCGACTTTGCCCTGAAACAGTGACTGTCACCCTGAACCTGTCACCTTCCATCACGGGCGCAAGGCCGGAATCCTGCCATGCCGGCGGTGAAAGGGTCGTGGTTGTCTGCAAAGCAAGCCCTGTCGCAGTTGCCGGCCACGTGATTATGACGCTGCCGCCTTGAATTGCGACGGCCAACACAGGCGGCGCAACTGGCGGCAAATGCGATGAGGTTATCTGAAGCGAAGCCAGATAAGTGATTCCCGGTGCGCCAGAGTACACGGCGATGAACGACTTGCTCGCAGGCGAGAACTTGATGTTGTGGTAATTGACGCTGGTGCCCAGACCGCCCGGTGAATCGGCGAGAAAATACGGTGCACCCAACTGACTTGGCATTGGCTGACCATCCGGGCCAAGCAGACAGAACGCATAAGCCTCCGGCAACCCGACCGCGCTCCCTGTCGCGTTGAACCCAACAACAATTACTCCGTGCTCGGGGTCAGCGGCAAGCTGCGGATGTTGATGATTGAACGGGTTGCCTGACGCGCCGTTGAGATAAGGCACCTCGGGTCTAACCGGGCTGAACACATAATCGGGCGGAGTCCCAAGATTGAAGAATGACAGGTCACCCTGCGCTGTGCTATTGCCGGCGTCATAAGCCACAATGAGCTCCCCATTGAACGGATTCACAATTGCAGCCGGGTGGCCTTCCGCGCGCCCTGCAGGAAGCCCGTCGGACAAAGGCTGTTCAACGCGGACAACCAGTTCCCCTTGAGAATTCGGCGCGTCGTCCACGATCGATCCCACAATGCGATTGCTCAACGTGCCTGTCGAGCCATTCGAGTTGTCCGTGTTCGAGATGTACAGAAAAGCCTTCAGCCCGTCGTGGTAGATGACGTCCGGATCGTCTTCGTCCCCAACCGACTGCAGCAGGTCAAGACGCGTGAAAAACGGTGTAAGACGGTTGCCGTCCTTGTCGTACAGGCATCCGCCGGTGGATTCACCCTCGCCGGTTGCTTTGCGTTCTGCGACCAGCAAGAAATTCCCGTTTCGGGGGCTCACCGCCACTGCAACGTCATCATAGGATTCTTCTGATTCAGGGTGGTGAACCCAGACCTTTGCCAACGCCGGACCGCCGCCGGCCACGGACTGAGAATTAACAAGTGCAACCAACGGCACGTCTGTGCCGTAACCGCTGTATGCACGAGCCGTGGCAACAACCACATACTGTTTCGAGACAGGATTGTACTTAACATCGCAGCGGCTGACCGTGCCATACGGATTACCCGCAATTATGAAAGGATCGGAGATTGCCTGCAAATTGGCTGGGTCGTAAAAACGGCCCATCACCGCGTTGGCCGCAATCGCGCCTGTGATTGGATCGTATTCGGCCCTGAAATTCACAGAGTCAATGAAAACAACAAGCGCCTCGGGCGAATCGGGGTTGACTGCGATGCCAGCTTCTTTCGCAACAACGCCCTCTTCCGACACCGCCACGGGGCCGAGACTCCGCATCCGCGGCCCGTCCGGCAGTGCCAGCGGCTCTTTGAAGTCCACCCACGCCACGTAGAAACTCGAATCGAACAATTCGGCATTCGTGTCGCTGGTTGTCTTGCGCGATTGGATAATGAACTTGCCGTTCTTATACTCGTAACTGAGGAAAGCCCGTGACGCCAGCTGCGGCGAGGTGTCAGGCTCGAACTCTGCCACCTGAAGCAACAACGTTCCATCGGCACCGGTTTTCCATGGCACTGTCAGTTCGTAGGTGCCCATGCCGGTGCGTGTAATCGTAAAGTCACCCACTGCCTTGCGTTTGGAGCCGTCGGCGCCAATGATGTGACCGCCAATCAGGCGCTGCGCATTGAAAGGAATATAAACAAACTGAAACTCCGATTGACCCGCTGCCGCAAGTGTCTCGGCGTCTGTCGCGGAGTCTTCTCGGATTGTGATGACCCATGCCGAACCGTCCTCTTTTGGTGCGACACCGACAATGTTGACATCACTGGCACCGTCTGACGATGTGGCGAAAAGCATCCCGTCTTGAAGCGTGTTCACCCCGGGCAATCGCAGCTCGGCCAAACCGCCGTAGGTCATGCTGCCAGCCGGGTATTCAATCCATTTGACCAACCCCGCACTCAAGCCTGCCACATGCGCGTCTGCACTGGTCCAACCGGACCGCCCCTCCGAGGTCGGCCCTGCAACGTCGCCTCCAAGCCAACCCTGGTCGAACGGAAACCACGTCGCCGAAAAACTGAAGTTTGCTTCCGGACTTGAACTGTGCGTCCCAGCCCGCCCGGTATTAATATCAAGACCCCCGGCGCCAAAACTGCCGTCGGCCATGTTGTAGGACGGACCCGAGGACGCCCATGAAATCGCCACAGTAGGATAAAAAGGCCCTTCGCCATCACCCCAATCAATGGGACCGTTTTGCCGGGCAGTCGGAATGACAACGCCAAACGACTGGCTGGGTCGCCATGCCTGGCTCGCAGCCACCCCGGGCGAATTATCCGCAAAATCAATGAACCCCTGTCCCAAGTTGCCAAGCGCCGCAACTGGATCGCCCGGAGCCAGTCTGAGCGCGAAATCGCCGCGATTGTAACGATTCAATGACCACGCGATCGGGCCCTGCCCATCAAAGCCGGGCACTTCGACCCGGCCGTCAAATACACTGCTCCCTTTTGCAATCACATTGACCGCCGACACGGACGTGTTGGGGAACGGACCTGGCGGCCCGCCACCCTCCGGAATCTGTGGCGCAGGTCCCTGCGCCGCTGCAACGATGAGCTGGTTACAGACCACAAACGCGGCCACAACAAGGCAGGCATGTTTGCCACTAATTCGGTTCTTTCGGGTTTTCCTAGGCAGGGCACTTCGTGCTATCGAGCTTGTAATCGAAGTGTCACGGTAGTCTCTCCTCTATGCGATCCCGTGTCAAGAAACAAGAAATGCCGCAGCTCTCGCTGTCCTTTCCGCCATTGGGCAAGGAAGCACGCATTCGTCCCATCCGACGGTTGCTCTTGCGTTGCTGGCCCGGAAATCTCACCGCCTGACCAGACCAAGACAACCGCGTTGTGCATCGTGGAGTAGTTGATTGTTTCAGCGATGAACACCCCTCACTGTGTTCGAGACCGTTGGTGTTCGTGGACTGCGCCTGAACCAAGGGGCGGCCTGCGGCGCTGCAAACCAACAAGGTGTCTGTCCCCATATGGCCCCATTCGATCTCGCCGCTGATCCCGATGGTTTTTCACGCGCTGCCGCGGACGCAGTGGTCGTTTGCAGGCGCGAAGCGCCTGGAGTGCGGCAGCTTGCTGCTGCTTTGTTTTTGTGCGTGAACAACGTGCCTGACACCTTATCGGCATAACGCCGAAAAACAATGTGCCTGCTCCACAAACTATCCGGCCTGGGAAATGTGCGGGCTGATAGCCGCTCAAAATCAACCCAGGCGGCATCGTTCATGTAAGCCTGCGCGTAAGCGTAGAGCATCATGCCGTCTTGTCCGCTCCCTGACGCTTGGCAACGGCAAACTCGATTGCGCCCACCACCGTGAATACCGAACATGTCGGGCGCGATCCCTGTTGCCGCGGTGCGAGGGAGAACCGATCCAACTCAGGCCGCAAGTCAACGGACTTGGGAAGTTCCTTTTGGAGACCGTCGGCTGCGCCGGCGGTCTGCAGCCAGAGCAGTCCAGCCAGGAGTGCACCAATGCTCAGTCGAAGCAGTTCCATACGCAATAAAGCCAATTTGAAATGAGAATCCGGGGCGCTCGAACCAAGTTTTCAGCGAAATGATTGCACATCGAGTCCGGCGATCGCCCTTTGGGCATTATGGCACAGCACGCTTGGCCGGTCTGAAGCAGAGCCCCGCCATGAATCTGCTTCCCGATCAGCTCCCGGGCTTCAAACCATCTCTTATCCATGCCTCGTTGAAACACGCGTGTTTCATGCTCTTGCCTCCCTGGACAAAATAGCTGTACACGACGTGGATGTTGCCGTCACGAGTCTGAATCACTGCCGGATAATGGTATTGGCCGGTGTCGTGCCACTCCAGATGCCGTGTCCATTTCCATGAGCGTCCCTCATCATCGGACAATGACACAGCGAGGCTGTTCCGGCCGCGGGTGGTGTCATTGTACACCAACACCCAATGCCCATTGGCAAGGCGCACGCCGTCAATCCCGGCATCTGGATTCGGCAATGAGGTCGTGCCAACGTCCCCCCACGTGATGCCATCGTCGCGCGATTCTGCCACACGAATGCATTTGTACGGACCAGACTCGCGCATGTACGCAACCAGCGTTCCGTCGTTGCGGCGAAGCACAGTTGGCTGGATGCTCCCAAAACCGGCCAAGGGCTGGCTGGCATGCCATGTTTGGCCCTGATCATCGCTTATCGCCATAATGCCTACTGAGTAAGTGTCCGAATACAGCGGCAACAGGATTCTACCGGACGGCAGTACGGTCGGCTTGCAGCGCGGCTGCCATCCAAGCCGGCTCGAGAGTTTATCGCGAATGAGGCCTTTGAATTTCTCGATTCGTTCAGGGACGTTGGCTTCATCGGGCAAACGCGCGTCGGGCGATTTGAGGCGCGCATCGAGTGCCGAAAGCATCCGTTCTTCAAAGTCACGCGGCTTCAGCAAGATGATGCCCTGCCACGACCATTTGGGCGGCCCGTCTTGTTGGTAATCTGTTGAGATTCGATAGTTCGTGAGGCACGAGTCCCACGTATTCGCAATTATGACGGGCCAGAAAAGCCACAATCGCCCTCGCGCGTCAATATGCATTGTCGTGTTGCAATCCGGGAACCCTGGCGTATCCGCCATGAGAAACGGCTCGCTCCATGCTTCATTGCCTTTGCGCAGGCGCGCACCATAAACCGCCACGTCGTCGGCGGTCCGTTCGCCAGAGCCGCGGTACCACGACACGAGCAAATCGCCGTTTGGACACTCAACAATGCCCGGGGCATGATTGTGTTTCGGGTGCAGGGGAAAAATCAGTTCCGCCTTGCACAAAACTCCCCCATCGCCAGCCTGCACAGGACAGATGACGAGGTGCATCGGCAGCGACAATGCAAGGAGAATCAACGCAACGTGATGGTTCGATTTCATCGCTTGACAAATCGGTTTGAACAAACAGCGTTTCACGGACCGCGATCATAACCGCTTTGGTCTCGCCGTGTCCACCATGTCAATCCAGCCAGCTTTTCGCCGGAAATCGGCGGGAACAAATAGCTGGCCAGATAACCTCCCAACAATGCGACAACATTCCCAATCGCGCCGATCAGGAACGGGTGAAGCGGCGGACACAACCAGGCCGGAATGGCATTGACTGCGCCGAGCGCAAGCCATAACACAATCGCAACGCCCGCTGCCACGCCAATTACAGCGCCCTGACTGTTTGCGCGCGTTGACAACAGTCCAAGATAAACCAACCCGCCCAAACCGCCTGCTGTCACAGCCTCGATTACAAACCACACGTCCAGCACGGTTTGCTGACTGAGGTTGACAGCAGTGAGCGTGAGTGCCATGCCAATCATCATGATGCCCATTGCAACGCTCGCCCATCGTGCAAAACGCACATAGTGCGCGTCGTCACGCCCGGGAACAAGATGCCTGCGATAGATGTCGGATGTGAGCACCGTTACACCGCCATTCATGTTCGATGCGATTGCGAACGCGGCCGAAAACAGCGCTGCGATGACAATTCCACCCAAGCCCGGCGGCAGTTCTCTCAAGATGAAATAAGGAAGAATCTTGTCGTTCTCGACCATCGCGGGCAAACGCGCAGGAAAAGCCTTGTAATACACGAACAGGCACGTCCCAACGAGCATGAACAGCGCCCAGATCGGTATGCAGCCCAGCCCGCCAATCCACACCGCTATCCGCGCCGCCTTAAGCGATCTGGCAGCACAGTAACGCTGGATGCGGGTCTGGTCCGTAGCAAACCCGTGCAACTGGAGCGCAACGCCGTTGATCACCAGAACCAAAAACGTGTCGCGCGCAAGGCTCCAGTCGAATGACACCGTCAGATCAAACTTGCCCGCAGCTTTCGCCACGGAAAACACTTCAGCCGCGCCACCCGGCACACGAAGCACAACAACAGCTATTGCCAGAAGTCCTCCGGCCAACAGCATCACAGACCGCAAAACGTCCACCGACATCACCCCTTGGATGCCCCCAGTGGCCGTGTACAGAGTCACCACCGACCCCGCAACAAGGATTGTCGCAACAGGACTCCAGCCGGTCATTATCTGCAGCGGCAAACAGAGAAGGAACAGGACAACACCCATTCTTGCCGCTGACGCAATCGCGAACATGACACATCCGAAAACGCGGCCCCAAGGGCCAAACCGCCGTTCCAGGTATTCATAGGCGCTCACAAGGTTGCACGAACGGTAGAAGGGAACCAACAGGCACACCGCAACCACTGCGCCGATTGGCAGCATCAAGCCGGGAACAAGCCTGCTCCAGTTGCCCGCATACGCCGATCCCGGATAGGTGATGAAAGTGATCGAACTGATCGTGCTCGCCATCATCGACAGCCCCGTCATCCAGCCCGGAAACGACGGGTTCGCCACGAAATATGCCTCGGTGGATGCTGATTTGCGGGACCACCACGTGCCCACGCCAACGAAGACAGCGAAACAGACCGTGACAGCTATGACATCTGCCCAATGCATCCAGATTACATTTTCGACCGGCTCCGGCCAGGACCGCGCCCCTCTTCACAACCACCTGCGCCCCCCTCAAGAGCCCACAGTCGCCGCTGCATGATGTCGATGCACAAATTGCGTGTCCCTGAGTTCGACACCGCAGGCCGCATCCTCGTCCACCCACGCATGTGTGTCAACATTGCCAGCACCTGCCACGCATATTTCCCAGCCCGGCATAGTCGGAACCAAAGTCGCCTGACGGGCAACGCCCCCGGCTCTTGCACCCCCGGACCTTCAACCGTGCCGGGCTGGGAAATATGCCCTGCGACTCCGTCGCCGGGAAAAGCACCCTGATGAAGTCCCCACTGCACGCGGCCCTGCCGCGGATGCAGTGGGCGTTGGCAGACGCGAAGCGCTTGGAGTGCGGCAGCTTGCCGCCGCTTTGTTTTTTATGCGCGAACAACGTGTCTGTCCCCATGTCGGCATTTGAGGGGTTCCTCCGCCGACTTCGGCAACGACGGATTCGAACATGGGACGATTTGCCCGCCACCCCACAATCAGGGGGCAAAACCCAAACTACGAGCCTGTCACTTTATCCGACTCACCCCCGATGGCAGTGCCGTTGTGACC
>JARYMD010000018.1 GCA_029907285.1 Verrucomicrobiota bacterium
ACGTTGAGCGTTGAACGTTGAGCGTTGAACGTTGAGCGTTGAACGTTGAGCGTTGTACGTTGAGCGTTCCCAGACAGACGGCCGGCCAGTTCGCACAAGTTTTCGCCCCGGCGCGGCCTGAGAACGATCAATCGGTGATCCGATTCACGCTGATCGTTGGCACTGAAGAGTTCTACAGATGGATTTACCCATGAACCTCGAACTTGTCCGCCAATAATACACGGCGCCGGGTTGGGCACTCTGCGGTTCAGGAGGCGCGCATTGATCATGAACGCGCACGGAATTTCGTATTGTCTCTGAAGCCAAAGACCTGAAGACTGGCGTGGAGAAACAGATGAACTTGCCTCCGCCATCCGAGCATCAAGCACGCATTATTTGGGCGGCCATAACCGGCCTCGCCATCGCGACAATTGTTGCGCTGGTTGTTGGTTTTGTTTGGGGCATGGGCCGGGTGTTGGACGTGCTTTCGCCTGTCATCTGGCCAATTGCAGTCGCAGCGGTGCTCGCCTGCTTGTTGGACCCGGTTGTGGATTTCTTCGAGCGCCGCCGTGTTCCCCGGACGCGCGCGATTGGCATGGTATTCTTGATTGCGCTTTTCCTGATAATGGGGTTTTTCAGCAGTGTTGTGCCGCGGCTGGTCGTGGAGACTCAGGACCTCGCAACCAAAGTCCCAACCTATGTGGCGAAACTCGAAGGCAGCGTGATCCATTGGGTGAACAACCCGCCGGCGCCGCTGCGTGACTTGTTGAAACGGCTCGGGGTAAAGCTGCCCGCCGCTCTGGTGACATCTGAAAAGTCGGCGGGCGATACCAATGCACTGCCCGATCATGTTGTTCCTCCCAAGGCACAGCCAGAAGGGTCGTTTTTGGATCAGATCGACCGCGAGACCGCCCAAAAAGCCGCGCAATGGGTCGGGTCGGCAATCAAGTCTGCAGGCGGGTGGCTCGGCCGGCAATTTTCGCGTTTGACCGGGTTTTTCGGCGTGATTGCCGGGCTCGCGTTGATTCCGATCTATTTGTTTTACCTGTTGGCGGAGAAGCGGTTTATTGCCGAGAACTGGACGGTGTATTTGCCGGTGCGGGATTCACAATTCAAAGAGGAACTCGTTTTCGTAATTCGATCGATCAACGATTACCTCATCGCGTTTTTCCGCGGACAGGTGCTGGTGGCGATATGCGATGGCGTTTTATATGGCATTGGCTTTGCCATAATTGGGCTCCCATATGCGTTCCTGATCGGCGCGGTGGCGATGGTCATCACGATTGTTCCGTATTTGGGGGCGATTGTTACCTGCGTTGTGGCACTTCTGATTGCCGTGGTGAATTTCGGTGATTGGCAACACCCGTTGTTGGTCATTGCGGTGTTTGCAGTTGTCCAGGGGATTGAAGGTTATGTTCTTCAACCGAAGATTTTGGGTGACCGCGTTGGGCTTCATCCGATGGTCATCATCGTGGCCATAATGACAGGGACTACTCTGTTGGGCGGGATTCTGGGCGGCATCCTCGCCATACCGCTCGCCGCGGCTCTGCGGGTCATCATGTTCCGATACGTATGGAAGAAAGAAAGCCGACCTGAATAGCGCAACTTGACTTCCGAGAGGTTTCCCGCAAAATTCGGCAGCCGCTGACTTCAACAACGAGGTTGGCACTCTATTCGCCGTGCGAATCTTTTGTGTATCGGCCAAGTTATTGATTGTGGGGCGGCTCCGGTCGCGCATTTCTGGCGGGTGGCTGGCCGTCTGAGGCTGGTCAACCTGCAAATTACTTTACACCGGGCATGTGAGCACGCCGTGATTCGGGAACAAGTATGGGGAATCGTATAGTTGCACAACAACTTACAACTGTCGGATCGGAAATTGTGGCCAAGCTGAACGCGGTTGGCGAGCTTGCGACTGCCATCCGGCGGTCGCAAGAGCATTTGTTGAGCCTGCAGAAACCAGACGGCTACTGGATCGGCGAGTTGATGGTCGATTGCACGCTGGTGGCTGACATGATCGCCTACCATCATTGGGATGGGAGCGTGGACCACAACTGGCAGGAGAAAGCGGTCCGCCATTTGTTGTCGCTCCAACTGCCGGATGGTGGGTGGAACATCTATTACGGCGGTCCGCCCGAGGTAAACGCTACAATAAAGGCCTACCTTGCGTTGAAACTCGCGGGGATGAAGGAGACAGACCCGCACCTGTTGAAGGCGCGATCTGTTGCGCTTGCGCTTGGCGGTGTTCCGCGAATGAACACGTTCTCAAAGCTTTACCTTGCTTTGCTGGGCTTGTTCCCGTGGAAGTATGTTCCCACGATTCCGTGCGAGGTTTTGCTCATTGGGAAATGGTTTCACGTAAATTTCTGGGAAATGAGCAATTGGTCGCGGGCGATGTTGGTTCCGCTGGCAATTATCAACCATTTCAAGCCCACCCGGCCAATTCCGAACATCGACCTTGACGAGCTTTATCCCGAGGGTTACCACGAACGCGACCTCCGTCTTCCGCGGGACCCGCAACTGTTTACCGTCCGCAACTTCTTCATCTGGCTGGACAAGCTCCACAAGTTCGCCGAGCTGTGGGCACAGGCCGGCATCCATCCGTTCAGGAAACGCGCTCTCAAGAAGTGCGAGGAATGGATGATCGAGAGGTGCGAAGGATCGGACGGGCTGGGCGCGATTTTTCCGGCGATGTTGAACTCTTTGATAGCGTTCAAGGCGCTGGGTTACCCGAATGATCATCCGTATGTGAAGCGTGCCGAACAAAAGCTCATAGAACTCGAACACGAGACAGACACAACGGTCCGAATCGAGCCTTGCCTTTCGCCGGTCTGGGACACGGCGATAGTGACAATAGCATTGCGGGCATCGGGAATACCGGCGAATGATCCGAGGATCGAAAAGGCCACCGAGTGGTTGATCAACAAGGAAATCAGGTTCAGAGGCGACTGGTACCACAAGAACCCGGCACCTGTCGAACCGAGCGGTTGGGCATTCGAGTTCGAAAACAAATGGAATCCGGACGTCGATGACACCGCGATGGTACTGCTGGCGCTGAGACTCGTCCCGACAAAAGACCCGGCGCGCCGCGATGCCGCCTACAAGCGCGGATTGAACTGGATGCTTACGTTCCAGTGCATAGACGGTGGTTGGGCCGCTTTCGACAAGGATTGCACCAAGAACATACTAACAAAGGTGCCTTTTGCAGACCACAACGCCATGCTGGACCCTGAATGCGCCGATATCACAGCGCGGATTCTCGAGGTTCTTGGGCATGAACGTTTCCCGCTCGATCATCTCCAGGTTGGCAAGGCGTTGGAGTACATACGAAGTCAACAGGAACCCGACGGTTCGTGGTTTGGGCGATGGGGCGTCAACTACATCTATGGCACGTGGCAGGTCCTGCGTGGCTTGAGCGTCCTCGGCGTCAACATGAATGAGCCGTGGCTGCTCAAGGCTCGTGACTGGCTCGAGAGCGTCCAGCACGAAGACGGCGGCTGGGGTGAACGTTGCGATACCTACGAAGACCCGGTGTTCAAGGGCCGTGGGCCCAGTACCGCGTCGCAAACGGCGTGGGCCGTTATGGGGCTGTGCGCTTTCGGTGACCCAGACAGGGAAAGCCTTGTGCGCGGCGTCGAGTATTTGATCCGCACGCAGAACCCCGATGGCTCATGGGCCGAGGACGAAACAACGGGCACCGGCTTCCCAAAGGTCTTCTATTTGAAGTACGACATGTATCGCAACGCCTGGCCGTTGCTGGCCCTCGCAACGTACCGCGACCTGGTTGCCAGGAAGCAACGGCGCTAGCCCGGAAATCTCACCGGCCACTCTCTCGGATTCATCCATGCCTTCACTCCGGTGAGATTTCCGGACGAAGCAAACCCGCGCCCAGACGAGAGAATATCAATTTCCAGACCGCACACCGTGCTGGCCGGCGGAGCCGGTTTCTGCAACGCGGCTACTGACGCGATGCAGAACGTATCACTATTTGCCAGGTTTGGCGCGGGTTTCCCAGAGCCTCCGCTTGTTTCACACCGCGAGTGCTTCTGCGCAGCAGACGGCTCGAAAATGTTCAGACATGGTGGGTGAGTGGCGGCGGATTCCAGACAGATTGGGGCTGGAACAGAGAGTGGAGCCTTTCACCGTTTTCGCGGCTCGGTGATAATGTTTCGACCGGGCTTGAGAGATTGGGTTTGGCCGGAAGGCAGGATGGCGGTTGCATCGACTCCACCGGGAATCTCGGTTTCCAAGCGGAACTCGCCGTCCTGAATGCGCCAGAGCGAAACAACACGGCCTGCAGGCGTGATCAGGGATGCTTCGGCGTGGTCGAGCGGGCCGGGGTTTGGACCGATAACGATATTCTTCCATCCTACGGTGCCCGGCTGCTGTCGGATGCCCGCCACATAGGCGTAGAACCACTCGATCGCGTGGCCCAGCATGCAGTGGTTGAGTGATTGGTAACCGTCCATCATGGCATCCCATGTTTCCGGCAATGCGGTCAATCCTTTCTTGAGGATGCCGCCGTAGCTGCCAAGCCCGTCACGGCTGTACACCCGATGAAGCACATCTGATCGGCCGGCTTCTGCGAGCGCGCGAATAAAATAGACGTGGCCCACATCACCGGGTGTTTGTTGCCAGCCGCGCTTTTCCAAATCGGCAATGATGTCTGCAACAAGCGTGGCGCGGTCGGCAGACGGCACCAAATCGGCGCACAGTGCCATTGCATTGGCGCACTGCGGGCTGCCGAGGTGCTTCAGTTTGCCAGTGGCCGGGTCGCGATAGTGTCGCTGGAAATCTTTGGCGATGCGCGCATGGAGTTCGCGATATCGTCTGGCGTCATCTGGAAGGCCGAGGGCTTCAGCGGCGTGGGACACGGTTCGGGCACACAACGCCCATGTAGCAGTGGCAGACAACTGTGTTGGAGTGAATCGAGACGGGCCGGGCGGCTGCCCGTGGCCGTAGTCGTACCAATCACCCAGTCCTGCCGGCGCAAGACCGTCTTTGGCCTCCGTTTGGATGTAATCCACAAACCGGCGCATCATATCAAAGTTCTCCCGCAGGACGCGGAGGTCGCCGGTCCATTCATATTGATGCCGCGGGAGCAGCACGGATGCAGCGCCCCATTCGACCGTCCAGTTGAACGGGCCGGGGAACCGGCCGGCAGGATAACTGGGGGCGACCGTTAACACGCGCCCGCTTGGCTCCTGCGCGTCGCGGATGTCGCGGAGGATTTTGTCGAACCAGTCCCGGCAGTCGTAGCGGTACTGAAATGAGGGGGCGAGGAGATAGGCGCATTCGAGCCAGCCCAGCTTTTCCCGATGCGGACAATCGGTGAGCACATGACTGGTGTTGGCGCGCATGGCCCAATCAATCAACCGGTGCGTGCGGTTCAAAAGGTCGCTTGACGATACGAAGCTGCCGGTCTCCGGCAGTGCAGTGCGGACGTGGACAAGCTCCATTGATCGAATGACGGGAAGGTTCATGGGATTGGGTGCATCTGGCGGGACTGCGCCAGTGACTTCCACAAACTGCATGCCAAGGTAAAACGAAATCCACTGGTGAGATTGCTCTCGGCCGTCGGTGACAAATTCGCATCCGACTACGTAGCCCCCGAAAAGCCGGTCGCGGTCGTTCTTGTGTTCGCCGCATTTGAAAGTGATCCGATCGCCCGGTTTTCCGCCTGTCAGTTCGACGCGCAGTTGCGCCGAACAATTTTGCCTGAAACTGTAAAGATACACGCCCGGCGAGGGCTCTTTGATCGACTCGGGTGTGAACCGCTCATGAGCGCGAAAAGGCGGCCATTGTTGCCGGATCAGAGCTGCGCCGGGTGCTTTATTGGCGCGCGCTCTGTGCCAGCCGCTGTCGTCGAACCCAACATCGTCCCAGCCATCAGGATGCTGGCGGGCGTCGAAATCTTCACCTGCATAGATGTGCGAAAAAACAATCGGGCCGGGCGCGCATCGCCATGACTCGTCAGTACCAACTCGCCGCACTGTGCCATCCGGGAATTGCAGAACAATCTCAGCACAGAGCAGCAAAGGTTCTGCGACGGTGCGCTGCGGGCCATCCTTGTTGTAGCGGCCCAAGGGCGGATTCGGGTTGTGCCAGAACGAATTGGCAAGCATCACACCCACGCAGTTGGTGCCGATGCGAATCTGGCGGGTGACATCGAAATCGCGGAAGTAGATCGTGTCTTCGTACTGTGACCATGGCTGATTGATCCCGGTGTCGGCAAGGCGCTGTCCGTTGAGGCGCGGGTCATAATCGCCCAAGCCAACGATGCGCAAAGTTGCGGTGCGGGGTTGTGCATGCACAGCGAACTCCTTGCGGAAAAGGGGCCACCGCACGAGCGGGTCGGGAGTTGGAGGGGGCGCAATCCAACGGGCCACAACAAAGGGATTCACGGCGCCGGTCCCATCGCCAATTGGGGCGTTTCGGGTTTGGTCGGTCTCCGCCGACAAGGTCAAAAGAACGGCGAGTGCGGAAGCGCTTGTGGCGAGGAATCGAATTAGCATGTTCATGTCATTTTTTGCCAGAGTTGCAACTGATCAATGCGGACATCACCCGTGGTGGGATTTGCCTCCTGCCGGCGAACACAACCAAGCTTGGTCTCCGCACCAGAAAAAGCGCATTGGAACCGGGCACCGAAAGAGAACCGAACTCTCCAGCCTGCATGTTTCAAAGCCTTCTGAAGATATCAGATTCGCAGAATATTAAGGCTGGGAAATATGCGGGCCCGCGACCCTGCGGCTCAAGCCAGCCGGGCGTTTGACGCCATTAAGCCCGGCGGGCTTGAAACCAAAGGAGTCTGATCAACGCTAGTCTTTTTCGCCCTTGAGAAGTTTGACAATGTGCCTGTCGAGGTCCAGCAGCGCGCCGCCGCACGTGGCGGCCTCGACACGCGCGACCATTTCGGCTGCCCAAGCTTCTTCCTCGACCTGCTCATTGATGAACCATTGCATGAGAACCTGGGCGGGGTAGTCTTTTGCCGCGACCGCCGTCTCATAGACCGCGTTGATGCCCTGGGTATTGCCTTGCTCCATCCTTTGCGCATGTTGGGCCGCCTCCAGAAGTGTCTTGAAATCCTGCTTGGGCGCAGGAATCGCTGTCATTTCCGGAAGCGCGCCGCGGTCGAGCAAATGTTGAGCGATCTTGTTGGCGTGTTCCTGTTCCTCATCTGCTTGTTGTGCAAAAAAGGCGGCAAACCCCTTCAGGTTTTGTTCTGTGCACCATAAAGCGAGGGCGCGATAGCTGTGTGCTGCACCGAGTTCGTAATTGAACTGGCGATTCAACTCCGCCAGGACTTTGGCCGGTATCTTTGATTTTGGCATAGAAGATTATTGGTTGCCGTATTTATGTCCCACGAACGGGCCATATGCAAGTGTTTGCTGTCTGACAAAGTGCCAGGCACTTTGTTTGCGGTGTGCGCGGAGCGCCCGCCCTGCCTTGCGCAAGATTTCATCAACGGCAGGGCGCGCCGTCCCTGGCGCGCCGGAGCTCTGACAGACAGTCTTCTTGTTTCCGCGTAAACTCGGAACTCTAACAGCGATGGGTTGTGCTGCGCATTGGGCGATGCTGCGCCCACGGCCGCTAGAGTCCCGCCTTTAGGCGGAACAGTTTCATGTGGTTGGGAGTTAGTCTGGGAGCGCCGCGTGCAGTGGGGGGCTTGATCAGCGCGCTCTTCCCAGCGACGGAGTCGCATGGCATATTTCACAGCCCGGCGTGGTTGAAGGTCCGGGGTGCAAGAGCCGGGGGCGTTGCCCGTTGGGCGACTTTGGTTCCGGCTGTGCCGGGCTGGGAAATATGCGGGTTACAAGTGTCTGGATTTGATGAGAGGTTGGGCTACATTCGAGCGCGAACATGAAAGCAAGACAGATACGTGACCGGGTTCAATGGGTAGGCGCAGTTGATTGGAACAGGCGACTGTTCGACGCGCTCATTCCATTGCCTGATGGCACAAGTTACAATGCCTACATTGTGAGGGGGTCGGAACGCACGGCTCTGATCGACACTGTGGACCCGGCCATGGAGAATGTGTTGGCCGGTCATTTGGGCGATGTGGATCGGATTGATTACGTGGTTTCACATCACACCGAGCAAGACCACTCGGGGTCAATCCCGTTTGTCTTGAACAAGTACAAAGACGCAGTTGTGCTTTGCACCAAAAAGGCGAAGGAACTCCTTGCAGATCATCTCGACGTTCAACCGGATCGGATCAGGACTGTCGAGGACGGCGAAACGGTATCGCTTGGCGACAAAACACTGCAATTTGTTCAGACTCCATGGGTGCACTGGCCTGAGACCATGGTGACTTATCTCCCCGAAGACCGCGTTTTGTTCTCTTGTGATTTTCTGGGCTCACACCTTGCCACTTCGGAGCTTTACGCTGGCAATGATCCACTGGTGATGGAAGCGGCAAAACGGTATTACGCCGAGATCATGATGCCGTTCCGGCCAAGCGTGAGGAAGAACCTTGCCAAAGTGCGCGAGTTGACCTTTGACATTGTTGCGCCCAGTCACGGGCCAATCTACGACCATCCGGAGAATATTCTGTCGGCCTACGCGGACTGGAGTTCGGACCGTGTCTCAAATGAGGTTGTGATGGCTTATGTTTCGATGCACGGCAGCACGGAAGCGATGGCGAATTATTTGCTTGCCGCGCTTGTGGAGCGGGGCGTCAAAGTGCACAAGTTTGAACTGACAACGACCGATCTCGGGAAACTTGCAATGGCCCTTGTTGATGCAGCGACAATTGTCGTTGGGACTCCGATCTTGAACGGGGGTGCGCATCCGGTGGCGCTGGCGGCTGCTCATTTGGTCGGCGTTCTGCGTCCAAAGCTGAAGTACGGAGCGGTTATCGGGTCGTACGGTTGGAGCACCAAAGGGATTGAGCAAATTGCGGACGCAGTGGCTGGGTTGAAACTGGAGATGCTCGGCACTGTGCTTTGCAAAGGAAGGCCGCGGCAGGATGCATTCGCGGCTTTGGACAATCTGGCTGGTGCGATTCTGGAGAAGCACACGGCGCTCTGAAATCTCGGAGTCGGGTTCGGCTGCCATGAATCAAGCTCCGGCGGCGGACGGGTGTTGTGTTGGGGGCGCTCATTGCGCGGTTTGGTTGCGCCAGAAGGTTTCCCAGCCGTCACCTCGAGCGGGGCGGGGTTGAAGTTCGACTTCGGCCATCAGCAATGCTTCGGCGTCCGGTCCGTACGGCCCCATCAGGACCTGTTGGCCATCAGGTCCGACAAGCAACGAGCAACCTATGCACAGCCGTCCGTTCCACGGGCCGGCTGTGATGCGGCCCACATTACTGACACCGGCGATCCACAACCGGTAATCGCGGGCAACCGGAGCATAATTCTCGAGCCAAAGGCGCCCGTAAGGCTCACGCGAATTGTCGTGGTCGGCAGGCACTGCCCATGCCGAAGGTGACAGAATAATATGCGCTCCCATCAATCCCAGTGTGCGGCTAACAACCTGGCCTCGCGCAAAAGCATCGGCACAGATCATTACCCCGATTGTTCCCAGAGGGGTTTGAGCTACTTTCAGGCTTTCGCCCTGGGCGTACAGGTCGTGGCCGATTTCCAGTTCGTTGAGTTTCCTGTGCACCAGCAAGACGGAGCCATCCGGCGAGATCAATACCGCGGAGTTGAAAACCAGACTTTTATCGCGCTCGACAAGTCCTGCACAAACATAGACCCGATTCTTCACGGCGGCCGCGCGCAGTCTTTCGCAGGATTCACCGCCGGGAACAGTGTCGGCCTCGGCAATCGCAGAAGGATGCGTCCATCCGAGATTCAACGCTTCCGGCAATACGACGATTTCGGCGCCTTTCGCCGCGGCTGCTGCGACCCACATTTCAGCTCTTTCCAGATTTGAGGCCTTGCGTCCCCCTTCGACCAGCATCTGTGCAAGTGCGATCCTCACAACGCGTGGTTCCTGCAAGATTGAATTCTTCATGATCACTCGGTTTCAGCAGTTTTGGCGAGGCTGCGCTTCGGACCGGACATGCGCCGGGAGCGGAGAGAGCACGTTGGGCATTGTGGCGTCGCACACTCGGCCGGTCTGAGCCGGAGCCCCGCCAAGCGTGCAGCCTCTCGATGTCCAGCAAGTCGCATTCGTCCTCGGCATGTTGCGCGCCTTGCCGAATAGTGTTCGCACGTTGCCACTCGTTCCACAAGTCTCGTTGACTTGGCGGCTGCGGTTAATTACGGTGTGACGCAAATGAGGCGCTTGTTGCTAATAGCGGCGGCAGTGTTGCTGGGGGTGTTGTTGTGCCCTGTCACGAGTCGGGCTCCGCTTGTTTATCGGCCTGGTGAAGGCTGGACCTACGAGTCTGTCGGGGGGGCCAAGTGGCAACGTGCAAACGCGCGCGACCAATACACTGTTGCGAAAGAGGCTTTCGACAAGAAGCAGATCGGCCTGGCCAAGAAAGCCGCCCGCCGTGTTGTCAAGAGATGGCCGCTGTCCGATTCCGCGCCAGCGGCGCAGTATTTGTTGGGACGCTGCTACGAAGTGCGCCGGTGGGATGAGCGCGCTTTCAAAGAGTACCAGAAAGCCGTCGAGAAATATCCGAAGATCGAGAATTACGACGAAATCATCAAACGCCAGTTTGCGATTGCGAACCGGTTTTTGGGCGGGCAGTGGTTCAAGCTGCTGGGGGTGATACCGTTTTTCCCGTCGATGGAAAAAACGGTGGACATGTACAACAAGATAATTCGAAACGGTCCATATAGTGAAGTGGCGCCGCTGGCCCAGATGAACATTGGCGCCGCACGCGAGAAACAGCACGATTACCTGCTCGCCGTCAAGGCATACGAAAAGGCCGCCGACACTTATCACGACAACAAGGCAATAGCCGCCGACGCGCTCTACAAGGCCGGGCTTGCATACAAGAAACAGGCGGAAACGGCCGAGTACGACCAGAGCGCTGCGTCCCAAGCGATTGGCACGTTCACTGACTTTATCACGCTGTACCCTGACGATCCGCGTGTCTCAGAAGCCCAGAAGATAATCGCTTCGCTAAGAACCGAGCAGGCTCGCGGCGCAATGCAAATAGCGCGTTTTTACGAAAAGAAGCGCAAATGGGACGGCGCAATGGTCTATTACAACGAGGTGATCGCCAAGGACCCGAATTCCTCGTATGCCGCCCAGGCCCGGCAGCGGTTGGACGCGATCAAACGCCGTTTCCCGGCCCGCCAGCAAGGTCCTGAAACAACCAAGCCAATTGCGCCATCAGCGCCCTTGTCAGTTCCTGAAAAGCGCTGACGATCGAATCCAGATTCGTAACATGGCTGAACAATTGCCCGCCACCGCCCAGGATCGCACCGGCAAGAGCCGGAGCTTGTTGGACCGGCGCAGCCTGAGATTCGGTGTTCTGGGGGCGTGTGCAATCCTGTTTGTCACTGCCTGTGCGGGGTACAGGCTCGGCCCGCCGAGCGGATTGGCCGCGCGCGAAAAGACCGTGTACGTCGCTCCGTTCGTCAACAAGACTCTGGAGCCGAGACTGAGCGAAGCTGTCACGCAGGCTTTGCGAAAGCGGCTTTCGCAGGAGGGCACGTTCCGCCTTGTAACACGCGGCGCGGCTGACATCGTGGTTTCCGGGACTTTGACCAAATACGACCGGCAAGCGGTCGCTTACGAATACGGCGATGTGATAACCGCGCGTGATTTTGAAGCGACTGCGACCGCTCATGTGATCGCCAAACCGGCAACCGGCGGTGCGCCATTGGTGGACTGCGAAGTGCGCGGCCGCGCCACTTTCCGCATCGGGGCGGATCAAACAACCTCGGAGCGGCTTGCGCTGCCTGCGTTGGCGGACGATCTTGCACGCCGCATTGCCAGCCTGCTAACCGACGGGACATGGTAAACTCGCGCGCTGTCAGCGCGTCGGCGGCTTTTTGGCGAGGCCCGGAGCGGCCACATTTTGTCGAGGCGGGCCAAACGCGAAAAACGCCGATTGCCCGTTTGGAACTGTGGCACCGCATGTCTGGCCTGACTGGAGCCGAGCCTCGCCAGCTAGAGTTTGGCGATTGCCTCGTCCATTGCGGCGTACAATTGCGCCATTGTCTCGGGTGTTTCGTCGCCCATGTTCGAGATGCGGAATGTTGTTCCTTTGATTTTTCCGTAGCCCCCATCAATCAGGAACCCCATTTCCCGGACGAGCTTTTGGAACTTGGGCACGTCTATCACGCGACCCCCTGGTTTTGCGCCGTTGTTGATGCAGGTAAGGGTCAGCGACTCAAAGCCGGGATCGGGGAACAGTGTGAAGCCGTGTTTTGCGGCCCAATCTCGAGTGCTTTGCGACGTCTGCCGATGCCGGGCGAACCTTGCCTCGAGCCCCTCAGCGAAGATGTCGTCGAGTTTCGACGCCAAAGCATAGACGTGAGCAATGCTCGGGGTGCTGGGTGTCATGTTTTGTTCTGCGTTCTTTCGAAACTCAACGAAATCGAAGTAATACCCGCGGTCCTTTGCCTTTGAAGCTTTCTGCAGGGCTGCCTCCGAAAAAGTGAAGATTGTCATGCCCGGCGGCAACGCGAGCGCTTTCTGCGTGCCGGCAAGCATCACATCGATTCCCAGAGCGTCGAACTCGATTTTCACCGCGCTCATCGAGCTGACACAATCGATGATGAACATAACATCGGGGTACTTCTTCTTGAGTTCTGCGATCTCCGCCAACGGGCTCATGACGCCCGTGGAGGTTTCGTTGTGAATGACGGTTATGGCGTCGAACTCGCCTGTCGCCAGACGCTTGTCGATTGCGTCGGCGCGGATGGGCGAGCCCCACGGGACCTGCAATGGCTCGGCCTCTTTGCCGCAGCGTTTCGAGACGTCGTACCACTTGTCTGAGAACGCGCCGCACATGCAGTTGAGGACCTTCTTGTGAACGAGGTTGCGGACCGCGCCTTCCATGACGCCCCACGCAGATGACGTGCTGAGCAGGACAGGCTGACGCGTGTACAAAAGCGCCTGCAATCGCGGCTGAATGCTCGCGTACAGGTCCTTGAACGCCTGGCTCCGATGGCCGATCATCGGCTGGCAAAACGCCCGGAACGTTTTTTCGCTGACTTCGACCGGGCCCGGAATGTGCAACTTAACGTGTCCCATACTTGACGTCGGAGAGGTTTTCACAAGGCCGTTATCAAAGCAAGCCGCCGTTTCAAATCCTCAGCCCGTTCAAATCAGAGCGCGTTCCATCTGGCGCAAAATTCCGTCGGGCTCGCGCACGGCCATGTCAGCGATTGCGTCAGCGCGCTCCGGGGTGCTGGCCACGACGTAAATCCGCAGTTCGTCGGCATTGCCGGACGGGCGCACGTGGGCGACGTCGCCGTTCCGGAACCAGATTCGGACGCCATCGATGTAATTGATGCGAGTTATGGGACCGAACCCGAGTTTTGAATTGAACAACTCACTCAAAATTGAGCGTATCTGCCCGAGCTGGGCCTTGTCTTCGCCAGTCGTCTCAAGGGGTTGATTGTTGAACGCCACGCACCGCAGGCCGCCATCAACAAAGAACACATCGCAGATTTCACTTTTGCCCGGGGAAAGCCGATGGATGATGGCGCGCCCTTTGGCGCGCGGGAATTGTTTCAGCAGGGCAGCCTTTCCAAAGCGCGGCGGCAGCTTTGTGAAAAGCTCGGAGAGAGAAACGCCTTCTGCGCGTGCGCGTGCCAGCACGCAGAGTATGGGCAGTACAGCATCACGCGTTGGCAGCGCGCGAAGCATGCCGTTGTCGCGGTGAATGTCTGTGCCGACCAGAAAACCGCCGTTTGCTTCGAATCCGCAGACTGCGCGCCAACCAAGGTTGTGGGCTTGTTCCATGCCGGCGATGACATAGGGCGACCCGATTCGTGTTTTGGGTTGGACCACATGTCTGAGCGGGCCGAGGTCGATCCCATCGTTGCAACTGATGGGAACAACGACAGCGTCTGGCTTGAGGAATTCGGCGGTTACCATGCCAACAAGGTCCCCGCCAAAAAACCTGATCCGGCAGGGCGCGTGTGGTTCATGGGTTGGCTCGACACCGATTACGAGAGGGCGGTCGCTGTCGCCATCTGTTGACACCACGGCGTCAATCCGCCCGTGTTTGGACCATGCTTCGGCGGCCAGTTTCTCGATCGTCGCGGCAAGGTGCGCGTCGAAGTTTTCCGTGTCGATTGGAACGAACTGTTCGCTTCGCCCGGCGCGCACCACGTCCGCGCCAAAAGACATGAGGATGTCCGCCAGAATATCCCTGCCAACTGCTGAGTGCTCGTAAACCAACACACGCAATCCGGCGAGGACACACTGGCGCTGGGGCTTGCTCGCCGGGCCGGTTGCCGTGCCGCAAAAGAAATCGTAATAGCGGTTTGCGTAAGTTTGCTTCCAATCGGTTTGCACTTGGGGCAATTCAACATGCCCGGTCTTAAACATGCCGTTTGGATTGAACTTTGATTCGACAAGAGGCTGTCCGTACACTCGGCTGCGCACTTCGTCAACACGAGCATTGACGGGTTCTTCGTCCTGCTTTCGCAGTTCGCCTTTGGCGGAATAGGTCTTGTAGCCGTTCCGGTCGAACGGGATATGGCTTCCCGTCACCATTATGGAACCGCAGCCATGCAGTAGAGCATAATAGGCAAGAGCGGGAGTTGGGATGGCGCCAAGGTTCACCGGACGCAGTCCGGCATCGGAAACGGCCGTCATGATCGCCTGCGCGATTTCGCCGCGGCCACCCTGTTCGGGCACGAACCGGGTCGAGCTGGGCCGCAGGTCATGGCCGACGTAGAAATTCTGGCCGATACGAATGCCGCCTTCGTCTTTGGGCAGAGACAGCAGATACTCCATTTCAGCCACGGCGTTTATGTACACTTCGAGCTGGGTGAGGTGAACGACTTCACCACGCCGTCCGCTGGTGCCGAACTTGAGCTCAACGGGTTGGTATTCCAGACTTGCGCCAAGGCTGCCCGGCGGTGACTTCTTGTGTTGTTCCATTCTATCTCAACTCTTGGAGTGAACTGTCGGACATCGGCCGTCGCATGGGCAAATGCATTCGACGCCTGCTTTCGCAGGTCGAGAATCCAGTTGGCCGGTGTTATTGAGTAATAATGCCAAATTTCGGCGGGCAACGCCAACTTGTTTTGCCCGCCGGACGCCGTGGCCGATGAAGGGCCGACCTTTTGCCGTTTCTCCGGCGGCGAAGAATCGCCGCGCTCCTGCAATGCGTTGGAAAAAGCAATCGCGCCGGGAGCGCGGCCGTCCCCGGCCGCATCAATCCGACGACCGATCTTGCACGAGCTTCGATCACACGAATCCGGCGCCCGAACATTCACCGGCTGGGTGCGGGCAAGAATGCCCGCGCTCCCAAGGCGGCCAAGAATGGCCGCGCTGCCATTGCGACACTCACTGCAAACCGAGGAATCGCCCGCCCTGGTAGGTCAGGAAAGACATCGCCCATGCGATTGCTCCAAGGCACAACAACTCTGCCAAAGCCCATCGGATGGAATTGGTTTCTCTGAATATCACGACGGCGGTACCGGCGCATTGCAGAGCAATCGCATAGAACACCAACAAAGCAAGGCCGGTTAGTGTGGTGTAAAGCGGCGTGCCGTCCGATCGTTTCTGTTCACGCAGGGTTTGGACAAGGCCAAGTCTGTCCTCGTCAGTATTACCACCACTGCCAACGTTGTACACAACCGCCATCGTACTCACGAAAAGCTCGCGGGCAGCGAAACTGGACAATATGCCAATGCCGATTTTCCAGTCGAACCCCAACGGGGCAATTGCAGGTTCGATGAACCGGCCGAGGCGCCCGACAAAACTTCCGCGCAGTCTTTCTCCGGCCAGCTCTTTGTCGAGTTGACGCAGTTTGGCTTGGAGTTTCTTTTCATCCAATTGCTGTGAAGCGGGGTTCTCGGCTGCGGCGAGTGCTGTCAGTTGGTGGCGTTGGACGCGGTAAGAATTCTCGAAGTTTGGGTTGCGTGGGTAGGTTGCCAGAAACCAGAGCAGGATGTTAATCCCAAGAATGACCGTGCCAGCCCGCTGAACGAAAAGGCTGGCGCGTTCCCACATGTGCCTGAACAGAGTGCGGATCAATGGCCTTCGGTACGGGGGCAGCTCGAGAATCATCAGCGGCATGTGCGATTTGAGGATGGTTTTTTTCGCCAGCCACGCCAGAGCCATCGCAAGAACAATTCCCAGGGTGTACAACCCCAGCATTACGAGTCCTGGCAAGCTGAGTGGCCCGGCAATCTGTTTGTCAGGTATGCACACTGCTATCAGCAAAGTGTACACGGGAAGCCGCGCGGAACAGCTCATCAGCGGCGCGATGAGGATTGTTACAAGACGATCTTTCGGGTGCTCAATTGTTCGTGCGGCGAGGATGCCCGGCACAGCACAGGCAAACGAACTCAGCAGCGGTATGAAACTCTTGCCGTGCAGTCCCACCTTTCCCATCACGCGGTCCATCAAGAACGCCGCTCTGGCCATGTAACCTGTTTCTTCCAACAACGCGATGAACAGAAACAACAGGCATATCTGCGGCAGAAACACCATCACAGCGCCCACGCCGGCGACCACGCCGTCCACCAGCAGGCTTCGAAGGTCACCCGGTGAGAGCAAACGGCCGATGCCCGACCCGATCCATGCGATTCCGTTTTCGAGAAAATGGGTTGGAATGCGCGCGAGCGTGAAAATGCTCTGGAACATCACCGCCATTACAAAAATGAAAAACAAAGTCCCCCACACCTTGTGCGTCAAAATCCGGTCAAGTTTGTCGCTTGGCGTTTCGGAGAGGCTCAATGTTTCGCAGACGACCAGCTTCTGGATCGCGCCGACGCACGCGTATCGGGCTTCGATTGCGGCAGTGCGCCAATCAATCGATTTTTGTTCCAGTCGTTGGCGTGCATCCCAGACTTTCTCCAAGAGGTCGGCCGATTCACCCGAATCAGCGCGCGGTGCGTACCTTTCGTCCGTCAACATGAGGACCGCTTCAGCAGCACTGAGACGCGCGTCTGGTCCCTTTCTCCAGTGCGGGAGCGAACGCGCGATCTGCTCCACCTCCGCCTTGAAATCCGGCGGCAGTTGACAAAGCGCGCGCCCGATCGGATGAGCATCCGGATTCTGAGCGAAAGCGATAATGTGATCACGAAGCTCGGGCACGCCTTCGCGGGAACTCGCGACCATTGGAAAAACAGGAATGCCCAGTTCCCGCGCCAGCCGGGCGCAGTCAAGCTCGCGGCCGTTTGCCCTTGCCACGTCCATCATGTTCAGGGCGATCACCGTGGGATAACCAAGCTCGATTACCTGGGTGGCAAAATACAGGTTCCGTTCCAGATTCGAAGCGTCCACGACAAGAACCACCATGTCCGGAGCTGGCACATCCCGGCAATGCTGCAAAAGCACGTCCCGGACAATTTGCTCGTCCGGCGATTGCGGACTGAGACTGTATGCTCCGGGCAAATCGAGAAATGTGACCGGCGTGGCTGTTGAATCGCCGAGCAACCGGCCTTCTTTTCTTTCGACGGTGACACCGGCGTAGTTTGCGACCTTGGCGCGCAATCCGGTCAGCGCATTGAACAGTGTGGTCTTCCCGCAATTGGGGTTGCCGGTGAGCACCACAAGCTTCGGGGCAGGACTCTGGCGCGAGCCGCTTTGGCGACTTGCTTCTGGCTTGCGAGGTTTGGCGGTTAACAGGTCGGCACTCACCTTAGATTGTGGCGCTGAACGTTGCGTGGCCAGCCATCCTCAAGGTTACGGGGTGGTTTCCACCAGAATCCCGTCTGCCTCATGGCGGCGCAGGCTGAGATTGCAGCCCCGGAACCGGATTTCCACCGGATCACCCAGGGGCGCAAAACGCACCATCTCGACATGGGTCCCCACAACCAGTCCAAGTTCAAGCAGCCTCGCGCGAACGTCCCCTGGCAAATCCAAGGCCGCCACAATGCCCGCCTTGCCCGCCGGGAGCGCAGTTATCGGTTGGACAGTCGTCTCTGTCATGACAGTTGCCTCTGTCATTTCTCCCCGGTTTTGCGGGGTTGCAGAGGTTCGACCATGATTTTGTCGGCCAGCTTGGCGCTCAGTCCGAGCCGCACATTGCAAACCCGGCACACAACGTTCCTGTCTTGCAACACGATCCTGATCTGCTGTTCTTCCCTCAACCCCATTTCCCGAAGCCGCCTGCACAGTTCCGGTGTCGCTTGAAGTTCCTTGATTCGAACCAGAGAACCGGGGGCGACCCGGCTAAGCGGGCACACAGCCGGGTTGGCCGGCAGTTTCACCGAACACATCGATTCAACAGTTCTCTGAGTCACGCCGGTCAAAGGTAGGACCGCCAAGCCCCGCACGCAAGAGCTTTGGTGCCCGGTCACACCAACCCCACAACCCCCTTTTCCATGTCCGCATCTAAAGGCGGAACCACAAACCGCGGCGCGCGGATGAAGCCGCTGGCATCACAAACCCGCGGCACCGTTGAACGTTGCAAGTTGAACGTTGTGCGTTGAGCGTTCCGATCGGTTCACCGAACGGGACGTGTGTCTGGCGACGTTCAACATGCAACGCTCAACTCACAACGTGCAAAGTGTCACTGCGCAATGAGTGCTCGTTTCAAGTCCGCCTAAAGGAGGGACTTTAACGGTCGCGGGCATGGCATTGCCCAAAGTGCGGGACAACCGATCGCCGTTAGGGTTCGGCGGTTACGCGGAAATGAGAAACTGTATGCAGGGTTTCATCCACGGTAGGGCTCGCTGTCCCAGCGAGCCGAAGTCAAGGGCACACAAAGTGCCTGGCACTTTATTTGGGTCCACACTGCAAACAAAGTGCCTGGCACTCTGTTTGCGTTTTCCAATAGCCGCGTCGTGGTGACCGCCTCACTGGCGGCCAGAGAAGCAGAGACGGAGAAATTGACCAAACTCGCAGCCTGAAAATCTCCGCGAATATGAACGATTTCCCAATATAATCACACACCCTAACCCGGAAATCTCACCGGGGTGAAGGCACCGGTGAATCCGAAGGGGTGGCCGGTGAGATTTCCGGGCTAACTCCGATCAGTTGCTCCGGGACGTGCCGCTCTCAGCCCGCTGCCGCCCGGCTGACGCCACAGAAGCCGTCTGCGCCCGAAAATAATAACTGCCCGATTCCAACCCCAGCCATACTTCATCCGGATTGTCCGACAACAGTGAAATGCCCTTCGAAGTTTTCCATGGCTTGCCACTCTCGCGCACAAACGCCGCGCCAGCTGCCGGCAGCCGCACGCTTGCACTCGTGTTCGGCGGCACAACAACTTTCAAAAGGAAATCTGAGCCCTTGATCCACCAACCCACCTCGATCCTGCCCCGAATGGATTCATACGCGCCCTGCGCCCAGTTCACGCCGCACCCGGGCCGCGGAGCGACAACGAAATGCTTCCAGCCCGGTGCGGAATCGTCCGGATTTAGCCCGATGATATGGCGCCACATCCATTCGCCTACCGCCCCAAAAGCCCAATGATTGAACGAGTTCATGCCGGGGTCCTGGAACCCGCGCCCTTTAACGTAGCCATCCCAGCGTTCCCAAATCGTCGTGGCGCCGTTGTCAATCATGTAAAGCCATGATGGGAAACTTCGATTCATCAGAAGCTGCCATGCGACGTTTTGGTGGCCGGCGCGAACCAGTTCAAGCATTGCGCGATGCGTGGTTTGAATGCCGGTGGACAAATGCATGCCGTATCGCCGGATGTTATCAACCAAGTGTTGTGCCGCGCGCCGGCGCAGTTCTTCTGGCAACAACTCAAAATTCAGCGCCAGTGCGTACCCAGCCTGGGTGTCGCCTTCAATGACGCCGTCTTCACTCACAAAAGCGCGGTTGAACGCGGCCTTAATCTGGTTCGCGAGGTTCTGGTAATGCCCAGCTTCGTTGGTTCGGCCTGTGATTCTGGCCATCTGCGCAACCAAATCGGCCGAATGCGCAAAGAACGCAGTGGCAAACACGGGTTTGGTTATTGAAGCGCCATTTGTTGGCCAGCCTTTCTGCCGAATCCAGTCGCCGTTAAGCCAGTCATTGTAATCGTTGCCCCTGCCCTTGAGCCAGATCAGCTCCGGATTCAGCCTGTGAATGTAATCCACCCATTTGCGCGCAGATTCGAAGTGAACATCCAAGAGCCGCAGGTCACCGTAGTTCTGCCAAACACGCCATGGCACAATAACACCGGCATCCGCCCAAGCCGGGGCGCCGGAGAACTGAGTGTTCGGATTGCCCGGATGCGGCGCGAAATCGGGAAACCGCCCGTCTGCGGCCTGGTCGTCGCGCACATCTTGCAGCCACTTGGTGAAAAAGGCGGCCATGTCCATGTTGAAAATCGCAGTCTGCGAGAATGCCTGTATGTCGCCCATCCAGCCGAACCGTTCGTCGCGCTGTGGACAATCGTTGGGCGTGCTCATGAGATTCGCGCGCTGTGTCCACAGGATGTTTTCCATCAGCTTGTTCAAAGACGAATCCGAGCAACGAAAATGTCCAACCACCGGCGCAGCCGAATGAAAAACACGCGCACAAACAGCTTCGCGTCCGGGCGGCGACGCCAATCCAGTCAGCTCAACATACCTGAACCCGTGATAAGTAAAGTGCGGTTCAAATGTGAAACTGCCATCCACACCCGGCGTGAACCGATCCGTCTGCGCTGCGCCCCGCAAGTTCGCAGTGTACAAAGTGCCGTCATCATTCAGCATTTCACCGTGCCGAATGACCACACACCGCCCCGCTTTGCCCCGTGCATGAATGCGGCACCACCCGACCACGTTCTGCCCGAAATCGAACATGTACACACCGGGCTTCGGCTCGGTCACTCGCACCGGCTCTAGCTCTTTCGTCACGCGAATCGGCTCGTTCGGCTGCCAAACCAAAGCGCGGTCGTCCAGGGAATGCACAACGACCTTGTTCCACCCGCGATCATCGAAGCCAGGGCGGTCCCACTGACCGTTTTCCTTGCGCGCATCGTAATCCTCACCATCGTAAATCCCAGCTGACCTAATGGGCCCATCGGTGGTGCTCCGCCATGTTTCGTCGCTGACAATTACCTCCCGGGTGCCATCGGCATTTTCGATTTCCAATTGCAGCAGCAGTTGCGGGCATGTGCCATAGCTGAATCTGCCGACAACCATGAGCCGGCCGGCATACCATCCTTCCCCAAGCAGCGCCGCTACCACGTTTTCACCTCTTTTCAATGCTCGCGTGACATCGCAGGTCTGGTATTGAATGCGCCGCCGATAGCTCGTCCATTCCGGCGCAAGAATCTGGTCGCCTACGACCTGCCCGTTGATGCTGAAGTTGTACAGCCCCTTGGCCGCAACGTAGGCCGTAGCTTTCCGGACCGGACCAGCCACGGTGAACGACTTTCTCAGCATGGTAGCGGGCAGAGCAGATTGAACGGTCGTGGGCGGAACCGTGTTTGTTATGCCGTCCGTGAGGTTCACCAGCGCCCATGCGCCTGTCTCGATCGAGTCTAATGCGCTGACTCTGGCGCCCTTGGCCAAATTCGTTTCGCCCTGCAGCACTTCAAACTCCGACAGAGCAAATGCGTGATTTCCCGGGTCGCGCTCGCGCAATCGGGTCACAACAAGCCGAACATGCCGCGCTGTGGTCACAGGAAAACGCAAGGTCAGCGCGTGGTCCCCGGGGTTCGCCTCGTCTTTTCCTGTGCGATCCACAAGCACGTGAGAGTTTGTGAAAGCGGCGTCGGCAGACGCTTCAATGCGGTACCGCACAGGGAAAAGAAAACCAGGCGTGTCAGGCTGCCAATCGTACGGGCGCGCCGGGAACAATCTGACAGCGTCGATTGTCCTGTTTTCACCAAGGTCAACCGCCACCCATTTCACCAATTCGGGCGATCGGGAGAATTCACTATGGTAACCGTTTAACGGGCGCGTGGGCTTGCCCATGGACTCAGCCTCCGGGTCTGAAATCCATTTCGCCAGCCAGTCTTGCGTCTCAAGCAAACCCATGGTCCATGTGGCCGGGTCACTCCAACCACTGACGCGGCCGGCCTGATCCCAGACCCGGACCTTCCACCAGACCTGCTCTCGGGAGTTTAACGGGTTGCCAGCGTACGCCACATGGAACGTCTGATCTGACTGCACTTTGCCCGAATCCCACAAATCACCATCGTTGGACCGAAGCCTTGCCGGTGACGATGCCACAAGCACCTGATACGCCGTTTGCTTGTCACCGCGTTTCCCGCCCTCCAATGTCCAACTCAACCGCGGCACTCTGACATCCATGCCAACCGGATCGACACGATACTCGCAGCGCAGACCCGACACTCCAAGGCCATGGATCGTGCCGCACAACAGATGCCCAACAAAACATGCGGATGAAAAAATCGTCGTTCGTTTCATGCCCGGCTTGAGCCTACCACCCATCCCCCCATATGCCACTCCGAATACCAAACCGCTGTTCTCCTTCTTTTTGTCGGGGGAAAGGTTTGTCACCAGAATTGGTGACTAGACCGAAAATCGGATTCGGGTAAATTGGACGCGTGATTGACCGATGCACAAGTGCAGTTAACGGTTGGTCCGTGTGTGCAAAAGATGGCGTAGGTCTGCAGCGCCGCATCGGTTGAAGATTTCCGGCAGCGCAGGGCGCTGTCGGAGCGGGTTAAAGAAAGTTCTCGATCGTTGTTTCCGCAGATGTGGCCGGGCTCCAAAGCCCGGCCGATCTGTTTTTAGCCCGCATATTTCCCAGCCCGGCGCAGCCGGAACCAAAGTTACCTGACAAGCACTGACCCTGCGCCTGCGCACGCTGACGAGAGCCCTCTGCCACGCCGGGCTGCGAAATATCCGCTGCGACGAGGAACTGCGGGCGAGGAAGGTCAGCGTACGACCTCTGCCACGCCGGGCTGCGAAATATCCGCTGCGACTCCGTTCGCTGGGAAGAGCGCGCTGATCAAGCCTCCACTGCACGCGGCGCTGCCGCGGATGCAGTGCGCGTTGGCAGACGCGAAGCGCTTGGAGTGCGGCAGCTTGCTGCCGCTTTGTTTT
>JARYMD010000190.1 GCA_029907285.1 Verrucomicrobiota bacterium
ACTCTTCAATATAACAATGTAGCCTTCTGAAGAGACACCCACTTCAAACAGTATTCAGGCTACGAAATATGCGGGCTACGGGGCTTGGTGTGAACTGCCCGGGGCAGCCGGATTCAACCAGCGCGGGTTCTGACACGCTCGAGAGCATTTCACTGTTTGTTTCGTGCACTGCGGGTTGTCCGGCCCGCCTATTTCCGAATCTTTTGAAGGCACCCATGAAGACACGCACCCCGCAGACTGCCTTGGGTGGTAAAATATGCGCGTAGGAGCCGCAGATTGCACCGATGGCACTAATGGGCCAAAGCCAAAGCATCAATCCGTGCGCTGAGTTGACAGCAACCGAAGTCACAACGCAGAAGCGTTCTCGGGTTCTTCAGTCTCAAGGAAGCCCTGCAATTGACGGAAGCGCGTCGGATGGCGCATCTTGCGCAATGCCTTGGCTTCTATCTGGCGAATGCGCTCGCGAGTGACCTTGAACTGTTTTCCCACCTCTTCCAAGGTGCGCGAATAGCCGTCCCCGAGCCCGAACCTCAGTTCCAACACCTTCCGTTCACGCTCAGTCAAAGATGCCAGCACATCGTTCAGTTTCTCCTTCAACAGACTGTAGCTGGTCATTTCGGACGGGTTCTCAGCCGATTTATCCTCGATGAAATCGCCGAAGTTGGTGTCGTCGCTGTCGCCCACGGGCGATTGCAACGAGATCGGCTGTTGGGCCATTTTGAGCACAGCACGAACGCGCTCGACCGGCATTTGCATTTCGTCGGCGATTTCCTCCGGGGTGGCTTCACGGCCGAAATCCTGAACGAGTTGTTTCTGCACCCGCATCAGTTTGTTGATCGTCTCGATCATGTGCACGGGGATGCGGATCGTTCGCGCCTGGTCCGCAATCGACCGCGTGATGGCCTGTCTGATCCACCACGTCGCGTATGTCGAGAATTTGTAGCCGCGCCTGTATTCGAACTTCTCGACGGCTTTCATCAAACCCATGTTGCCTTCCTGGATCAGGTCAAGGAACGAAAGCCCGCGGTTCGTGTATTTCTTTGCGATTGATATCACCAGCCGCAGGTTTGCCTCGACCATCTCGGTTTTTGCCTGATGCGCTTTCCGCGTGAAATGCTGAAGCTGTTTGTAAGCAGTCAGATATTCCTGGTAAGGCATCCGAACGAATTCTTCCAGCGCCTGGATTTTTCTGCGTTCGCCATCAATGATCTGCTGCTGCTGGGGAGTCTTGCGCTGTGGTTCCAGCTCCTGGATGACACGCAAGCTCATCTGAATCTTGTCATAAATGTTGTCAGCCACCAGCGCCATTTCCTCGATCACCTTCTGCTTGTAATAAAACTTCGGGAACGTCGCCTGAAGTTTCTCATCGGCTTTCCTGAGCTCCCGGAACAGTTTCTCTTTCTTGTTCTTGCTGGTTTCCCTGTTCCACTCCGCGTACAGGTCATCTACGCGCTGGTCCAACACGCGCACATCCTTGATCAATTTGCGCAATGCTCTGAGGTGGTTGTCTCGGCCTTCGATCTTCTTGTCAAGGATCACCCTGTCGAACCTCTCTTTTGGAGGCTCGCTGATCAGTTTTTCGGCCAGAGCGATGTGCTCCTTGCCCGCGAACCCAAAGCTGTAAATGATCCGCTTGACCTCGTTCTCGGCGTCCTCGATTCGTTTTGAAATCTCGACTTCCTGTTCCCGTGTGAGGAGCGGCACCTGGCCCATCTGCTTTAGGTACATTCGCACCGGATCATCCAGAATGTCCAAGCGCGCCTTCTCATCCTCCTCGTCCGGCTCGGGCTGTTTAATTCTGTCAACTTCGGCCTGGTCAACAATCTCGACCTCGAGGTTGCGAAGTTTTATGTACATTTCATCAAGGTCTTCCGACGTAACCACATTGTCGGCCAGCGCGTCGTTGATGTCGCTGTACGTAAGATAACCTTGCTCTTGAGCGAGCCGTACGAGCTCCCTGATTTTCTCCTGAAGATCAAAAGTCGGTGCAGGTCGAGCGTCCGGAGCGACTGCCGCAGAGGCGGTTACACCAACAGCACCGATGTTCTCCGGCTCTTGATCGCCTTTGCCGGCGGTTTTCGAAGCCGGGTTTGCAGACGGCCCCGATACGCCCTTCTTGGCATCGACGGACTTCCTCCCGGCACGCCCGCCGGACCGCCCTCGACGGCTCCCAGCCTGCTTTGCCAAGTGTTCGCGCTTGCGCTTTAAACCGGCGGTTTTGCCGGTGTGTTTGTCTCGTTTGGTTCCAGTAGCAGATTTTTTCAGGTTTGATTTTGCCATAGTGTGCGGCACAAAGCCCGTGCCCGGGAAGAAACAAGTCATGTAATATGCGGCATCCGCCGCCAACAGTCAAGACCCAGTAAATCTTACGTGGCGTGGTTTCAGGCTGTTTCATCTGCAATGGCCTCTTGCCCCAAAGTCAACCGCAGTCGGTGTGTCACGACCGAAACCAAGTGCAAGGGTTTCTCGTCGGTCCGTCAATTGCCCCTCACCTTGAAATCTCACCCAACTGAAGAAATGCGTGTATCTGCGCGGGTGGCCAGTGAGATTTTTGGGCTCGGGAACCCACGCAGATTCGCCGCAGATCAGAGATCGCAAAGCAGACGGCTTGGACACCGGTCTGGGTGTGCGCCCCGCCCAGCTCCTCAGGCGCCGGAGAGAAACTTCAGAGATTCTTTGAGGCAATCAATGAAACGCTCAACCTCGGCCACAGTATTGTAAAAGTAGAAACTGGCCCGAACAGTCGAGATTATACCCAGCTTGCGCATCAAGGGTTGATTGCAATGGTGACCGCCGCGCAGCGCAACCCCGAACCTGTCCATTATCGTCACAAGGTCATGCGCGTGTACATCATCGAATAGGAAACTCACCAGGCCAGCGCGGCCCCTCGGCGGCCCAAGGATTTTGATCCCACGAATCCCGGAAAGCCGTTCATAAGCCAGTTCGCCAAGGAACCGGTCGTGTTCAAAAATCAGCGTGCGATTCACCCGATCGAGGTAATCAAACGCAGCGTGAAGGCCTATCGCCCCGGCGATGTGCGGCGTGCCAGCCTCGAACTTGTGCGGCACAATGTTCCAACTGCTCTCGAAGAAATCCACGCTCGAGATCATGTCGCCGCCCGCCTGCCAAGGCGGCATCGCTTCGAGCAATTCCTGTCGCCCGTACAACAAGCCCGTTCCGGTTGGACCGCAGAGTTTGTGCCCCGAACACGCAAGAAAATCGCAGCCGATTTCCTGCACGTCAACCGGCATGTGCCCGGCGCTTTGCGCGGCATCGACGAGGGTTGTTATGCCTCGTTTTCTGGCCCTGGCACAGAGGTCCGCAACAGGGTTTATGGTGCCCAACGTGTTCGAGATATGCGTGAACGCGAACAGCTTGACCGGCGGCACAAGAAGATCGTCCAATCGCGACAGGTCCAACAAACCGTCCATTCCGGCAACCGGCAGGTACACCAGACGCGCTCCGACCCGTTTGGCAAGGAGCTGCCACGGAACAATGTTGCTGTGATGCTCCATTTCCGTAAGCAGAATTGCGTCACCGGCGCCGATGTTCGCCATGCCCCAGCTTTGCGCCACCAGATTGATCGATTCGGTCGTGCTGCGGGTGAAAACGATTTCAGAGGGCGACCCGGCGTTGAGGAATTGTGCTGCCCTGGCACGAGCCGCTTCATAGGCGGCGCTGGAACGGTTGCTCAACTCATGAATGCCACGATGCACGTTCGCGTTATCCTTCGAGTAATACCGTTCTATGGCTCGAATCACTGAAAACGGTTTCTGTGTTGTGGCTGCGTTGTCGAAATATATCAGCGGATTGCCATTGACCGCCTGGCCAAGCACAGGGAAATCGCTGCGAAACAATTCCAATGCGGCAAACCGATCGGCCGGTTCGGCGGGCTCACCTGCGCCCGTCGCTTTGGACAGATGAACCTGGTTTTTCGGTTGTGCTGAGGTTTCCGGCAGGTCGAGCCAAGTCTGACAATCTTCCCCGCGTCTCGAAGCCGGGTTATGATGGGAAGTGCTGCTTTGCATTCTCGAGAATCGTTCAGTCCAAACCCAGTTGAAGTCGCGCCGCCTCGCTGATCATGTTTCTGTTCCACGGCGGGTCCCACACAAGCTCGACGATCACTTCTTCAACACGGTCAAGAGCCATGACCTTCGATTGCGCGTCCTGTTGAATGACCGGGCCCATGCCGCACCCGGGCACGGTCAGAGTCATCTTCACTTGCACGCGGAAATTGCCGTTCGGCAATTCATCGGCCCGGACATCATAAACGAGACCGAGGTCAACAATGTTGATTGGAATCTCCGGGTCATAGCAGGTCTTGAGCGCGTCCCACACGCGTTTTTCGAGGTCTTCTCTTGTCACCGGCGCCTGTGCCTGCTGCGGTGGCGCTTCGACCGGCAAACCCAGCGCGTCAGCGTCGCGCCCGTCGATCCGGTACATGTTGCCGTTGACGGTGACCGTGTGACTCCCGCCGAGGGACTGCATGATCCGCGCTTCCTGTCCGGCTTCAAGCACCGTCCTCATGCCAGAAGGAACCATGATGGCATCGACCTTGCGTTTGAGGGTAACTGTTCTGGAAGGCTCCATGCGGCAACTCCACATTACTCTGTCGAAACCTTCTCTTCCTTCCCTTCCAACGCGGCCAGCGCAGCGTGCCATGGAAGAATGGCGCACTTGACCCTCGCCGGGAATTTGTGAACACCCGCAAATACAGCCAGTTTGCCAAGATCAGCCGAAATCGCTTTTCCCGTGGTGACCATTTCGTGGACATGGTCGAAGAGAGCGCGGATTTCCTCGGGTGTTTTGCCCTTCACACTTTCAGTCAAGAGGGAAGCCGAAGCCTTCGAGATTGCGCAACCAGCGCCCTGGAAAGCCGCCTCTTGCACACGGCCGTCCTCAATCCTCAGGTAAAGCGTGATCGAGTCTCCACATAGCGGGTTGAGTCCCTGTGCGGTCTTGTTCGCAGAAGGCAGCACGCGGTAATTCCTGGGACTCCGGCTGTGATCCAGGATCACCTGCTGATACAAATCTTGAAGTTCGTCGAACATGTTTACTGCTCGCTTCCTGAAACGTGCCGGGTGCGTTCAACCCGCTCCCATACAAGCCGGTCCAAAACATCCCGCGCAGCGCCAAACGAAACGCGCTCGATAATCTCACCGGCGAATGCGTGAATCAACATCCGACGCGCAGTCCCAACCGGCAGGCCGCGGCTCCGCAAGTAAAAAAGCCCCTCGGGATCGAGCTGGCCGATCGTCGCCCCATGCGTGCATTTCACGTCGTCAGCGTAAATCTCAAGTTGCGGCCTGGTATGGACCGCCGCGTCGTCGGACAGCAACAGGTTCTTGTTCGTCTGCTTCGAATCCGTTTTCTGGGCATGCTGCCGGACTCGAATGCGCCCGTAAAACACACCCGTGGCCTTGTCATCAAGCACACCGTTGAAAAACTCATGGCTTGCACACCCCGGCGCGGCGTGGTCCACCGACAGGTAATGATCAATCAAACGGTCCGCATCGCCAAGGTACAAGCCATTGAAAACAGCCTCGATTCCTGCCCCTGCCAATGTCGCAAGGACATTCTGCCTCGCCAACCGGCTCCCAAGAGCAAAAGAATGACAGGCCACCTTGCTCGAGGATTCGAGCCGCGCTCGAAGGGTTGCCAGATGAAAAACCGAGCCGGCTTCATCCTGCAGTTTTATATGCTCGAGAATCGCCCCTCCCCCGGCATGAAGTTCGGTGACACTGCTCGTCACCGAAGGTTCAGTGTCCAACCCAATGTAGTGCTCAATCACGGTCGCCCGCGAGTTTGGCCCCGTCACGATGACATTGCGCAGATGCGTTCTTTCCCCGGCGGTTCGCGGCGAGGAAACAAACACAAGAATAATCGGCTCATCCACAATCGTGTTCGCCGGCACAATGACCACAGCACCCTCTCTTGCGAATGCGAGGTTCAACGCACCAAGGCTCCCATCGCTGCCATCCTCCGAATCTGCCGTCAGCCGGGCACGAAGGGTTTCCGGCCTTTCCTGAACAGCGCGCGCAAAACCAGCCACATAAACGCCGTCGCTCAATCGCACGGCCCGCGAAAGCCCGGGAATCAAATGCCCGTTCAGAAACACAAGGCGCTGGCCGGAAACCGAGCTAAAAGCCGAACCCTCCAGCAACTGCACAATCCGATCGTCCGGACCGGCGCTGCTCGCAAGTGCGAATGGCATCGACGACACCGCATCGAGACTGGTGTGACGCCAGTCCTCATCACGACGCGTCGGATACCCGGCTGCGAGAAACCGCGTCAATCCCCGCCTTCGAAGAGATGACAGCCAATCCGGCTCGCCCCGTGCCCGGGTCTGCGACTCGTATTGCTCAAACGCAGTTCGCACTGCTCGGAACTGAGGAGCTTCCGCGGCGTCGGCATCGGGAATCGTAGAAATCGAATTCATACAAACGGCTGGCATTCTAGTTCACCCGCTTCGCCTCGCGCACAATCCAATCATACCCCTTGCTTTCGAGATCGAGGGCCAATTCCTTGCCGGCAGACATGACTATCCTGCCATCGACCAGCACGTGGACCTTGTCAGGAACAATGTGATCAAGCAGCCGTTGGTAGTGAGTTATGACCAGTTGTGCATTGTCGGGCTTTCTGAGGCAATTAACGCCGTTGGCTACAATCTTCAAAGCGTCAATGTCAAGACCGGAATCGGTCTCGTCCAACACGGCAAGGCGCGGCTCAAGCACTGCCATTTGCAAAACCTCATTCCGCTTCTTTTCGCCGCCCGAGAACCCAACGTTCACCGGGCGCTTCAGAAGTTCCTCGTCCAAGTCCAACAGCTTGATCTTTTCTTTGACAAGCGCGAGGAACTCGATCGCGTCCAATTCCGGCATGCCGCGATACTTGCGGACCTCGTTCAACGCTGCCTTCAGAAAATACGCGCTGTTGACCCCGGGTATTTCAACCGGGTATTGAAAAGCAAGAAACACCCCTTCACGCGCGCGGTCTTCAGGGCTCAACTCGAGCAGATTCCGCCCCTGGTACAGAACCCGGCCACGGATGATTTCATACCCATCACGGCCGGCAAGGATCGACGCCAACGTGCTTTTCCCGCTGCCGTTTGGCCCCATGAGCGCGTGCATCTCACCGGGGTAAATCTTGAGGCTTATCCCTTTGAGAATCTGTTTGCCCTGTACACCGGCTTCAAGCTGATCAATTTCAAGTATCGGTTGCATTGCCAGGTCTGAATATCACTCAGCGCAAAAAGGTCACCCAACGCTGCCTTCCAAAGTCACGCTGAGAAGTTTCTGCGCTTCCACTGCAAATTCCATCGGCAACTCGCGAAATACTTCCTTGCAAAAACCGTTCACAATCATGTTAACGGCGTCCTGACGCGAGATGCCACGCTGATTGCAATAAAAAATCTGGTCCTCCCCAATCTTTGACGTCGTTGCCTCGTGCTCGACCGTCGCAGTCGGATTCATCACCTGAATCCACGGAAACGTGTGTGCACCGCACCGGTCCCCAATAAGCAGCGAATCACATTGCGAAAAATTGCGCGCGTTCGCCGCCGATTTCTTCATCACCACAAGACCGCGATAGCTGTTCTGCCCTTCCCCCGCTGAAATCCCTTTGGAAACAATCGTGCTTCGCGTGTTGCGGCCGATGTGGATCATCTTCGTGCCGGTGTCGGCCTGCTGCCGGTTGTTTGTCACCGCAACAGAGTAAAACTCGCCGACCGACTCCTCACCCAGCAGAACACAGCTCGGGTATTTCCACGTTATCGCTGAACCGGTCTCCACCTGCGTCCATGAAATCTTGGACCTGCGCCCTTTGCAAATGCCGCGTTTGGTCACGAAATTGTAAATGCCACCCCGCCCTTCCTTGTCCCCGGGATACCAGTTCTGCACCGTCGAGTACTTGATTTCCGCGCCCTCGAGAGCAACCAACTCCACGACCGCCGCATGCAACTGGTTCTCGTCGCGTATGGGCGCCGTGCAACCCTCGAGGTAGCTGACCCGGCTGCCCTCGTCAGCCACAATCAACGTCCGCTCGAACTGGCCTGTCTTTGCAGCGTTGATCCGAAAATAGGTCGAAAGCTCCATCGGACATCGCACGCCCTTCGGAATATAACAAAAGGACCCGTCACTGAACACGGCCGAGTTCAGGCTCGCAAAAAAGTTGTCTGTGTATGGCACCACCGACCCGAGGTACTTCTCCACGAGGTCAGGGTGATTTCGCACCGCCTCAGAGAACGAACAGAAAACGATCCCGTATTGTTCAAGCTCCTTTTGAAAAGTCGTGGCTACTGACACGCTGTCCATCACCGCGTCAACAGCCACCCCGGCC
>JARYMD010000191.1 GCA_029907285.1 Verrucomicrobiota bacterium
CCAGTTGTTCTTCAGTGAGATTGTGCCCTGCGTATTTCTGCCGGAGGTACTTGTCAACCAGCCATCGCACAAAGCCCCCCACAAATATCGGCGTAGAAGATGAAAGCGGAAGGTACACCCCAGTCGCAAAAGCAAGCGACGGCAGGAATGACATCTCGAGCACCACAGCAATCATTGCGCCTATGAGCACCAGCCCCCACGGCAGTTTCCGGCTGAGGATTCCCTTGATTATATATGACATCAACGTGGCCTTCGGCGCGTCGAACTTCTCAACTGTGGTCCCATCTGGCCGCGTGCGGTACGTCCCGTTGATCCCGGGATCGACCAGGTACACCGGCCGGCCTGTGTCATCGACAAGGTAACGCCCCGGCGGCCCAACCGTTTCATCCATGTTGTGCCACACCAAATACTCGCGCTGGTCCGACACTGCCTGCGGGCCAACAAGCTTCTCGCGTTTCGCCAGTTTCCCGGGTTCGATCCGCATCGATTCCGGAATGTTCTGCAATGACGCAACAGGCACATAAACCGTTGCTGTCTGATTGAGGCGCAACAGCACCGGCCCAAGAATTAACGCCGACGCCAACGCACCGACAAGCAATGCTATTTGCTGGTATCTCGGCGTGGCGCCCACCAAAAAACCGGTCTTGATGCTCTGAGAAGTCGTTCCCCCGTTCGACGATGCTATGCAAACAATGCCGCCCACCGAAAGCGCAGTCAAGTAGTACCGCGCCTCCGTCCAATCCAAAGCAAGGAAAATCAAACAGGTCAACAGCAGCGTCGCAACGGTCATTCCAGAAATCGGGTTCGATGAGGAACCAATCTCGCCGGTCAACCTCGATGACACAGTCACAAAAATGAACCCGAACAAAACAATCAGAATCGCCCCAAGCAAATTCATGCTCAATGGCGGCGCAATTGTTATCGCCGCCAACAACCCAAGAATCCCGATAAGAATGAACTTTGTGCTCAAGTCGCGATCGGTGCGCGCCATCGAAGCTCGCTGCCCGCGCGCGCCCCGGAAATCACGCAGCCCTTCGCGCAACCCATGCCATATCGTCGGCAAAGCCCGCAACACACTCACAATCCCCCCAGCCGCCACCGCTCCTGCCCCGATGTAAAGCACGTACGCACCCCGAACATCGTGCGGGCCCATCTCGCTGATCGGGCGCGAGCCGGGCGGAACTATCCCGGTGACCTGATCCCCGAAGAACTTTATTGCCGGTATTAAGACAAGGTACGATAAGACACCGCCGGCGCACATTATCGATGCAATTCGCGGCCCGATAATGTACCCAACCCCGAGGAGTTCAGGCGATATTTCAGCAGAAATTGATGCGCCCTTGAATGGTGTCCCAAATATCTTCTCGGGGATTTCCTTCCAAAGCATGAACAAACGCATCAGCGTCTTGTAAACCAGCCCTATCCCCAGCCCGATGAATATCGTAGCCGGGTTTGTTTCGATCCCGTCGCTGATTTTGCCCAGAGCGGACGCTTCCCGTCTCGATGCCATGGATGATTTCGCCTTTGATTCGGCCGAGGCACCGGCCTTCAAAACTTCGGCGCAGGCCGTGCCCTCGGGGTACTTCAAAACACCATGTTGCGCCACTATCAAAGCCCGCCGCAACGGAATCATCATCAGCACTCCAAGCAACCCCCCCAGTATCGCAACCAACATCACCCGGCTCAGTTCCAGATCGAATCCGAGAATGAGAATCGATGGCATCGTCACCCCCACGCCAAAAGCAATCGATTCGCCGGCAGAACCCGCACTTTGCACAATGTTGTTTTCCAAGATGGTGCTTTCGCGGAAACCGAATTTCGCCGCCAGCTTGAAAAGTGTAATCGCAATCACTGCCACCGGAATCGAGGCGCTCACCGTCAACCCCACCTTCAATACAAGATAAAGCGAAGATGCGCCAAATATCATGCCCAGGATCGTTCCAACAAGGAGCGGAACCGGCGTCATTTCCGGCAATGTGACTTCAGCAGGAATGTACGGCTCAAATGATGTCGGCCCGCGCCCGTCCACCGCAGTCGCACTCGAACGCGAAGCATTCTTTGTTGTGTTGCTCATGGTCACGGCATCGGTGCCGGGAGACTACCCGCCTCGTTCGGATCGCGCCAGCACATTGTCTATGTTGGCAGGAGGCTTCGCAGATACAAAGTGTCTGGAATACAACAGCAGAAAAGTGCAAATTGTCCCGCGTGACGAATTGTTTTGAGCAAGGCCGCCGTTGCATGCATCATGTTCGGCGGCGAATCGATTCTTAAGCTGTGCGCCTATGAGTCTGAAAATTCTCGGAGCTCCGCCATTCGAAAAGGATGCCAAGGGTCAGCTCAAGTCCCGCATCGCGACCATTTTCCCAAGGCACGGCGTGCTGGTCACCGTGCCCGGAACCCATGCCTCGCAACGCCTGAGGTTCCTCGAGGAACTCAACAAACAGAGAATGGCCTCCAACCTGCCCCCTTTGAGCAAGGACGAAGAGGCCATGGAATGCTCAACTTCCGTGGACCTGTTCATAGAGCCGGATGCCATTCTGATCCGGCCGGACCCGAATCATATGGCGCTCGCATTCGAGGCCGACCTCAAGCTGCAGGAGTTCTTGTCGAAGCGGCGCATAAGGTTCCTCTTCGTTTGGGACGAGAAAGTCAGACAGGCAATCAAACGGCGCGGCGAATGCTGGCGCATAAGTGCCTTCCCAAAAACACGCGATGAACTGGAAAAATTGATCGCCGAGGCAAAGGTCGCAATCGGCGGCAACCCAATTTACTACTACAACCACGCAACAGGCACCAGATACGTCACCTACCAGGAATTCGCCGGGCTTGAACACCTCCCGCCACAAGCCCTCGCAGCACATCTGCAGGAGATTGCCTCCCACGCCCTCAGACGAAACCGCCTCGGAAACCCGGAGGTGGACTTCTTCTGCGCCTCCCCAACATTCAGCGGCCTCGACTTCGCTGGCATCGACTTCAAAAGCCTCTCCAAAGATGAGTTGATGAATAAATACCGCGACCTCAAGGAACGATTCAAGGCCGCGGTCGATCCAGGATGCAGAACCGATAACTTGAAGGATGATCTCTGGCGCCAAAAAATGGCCAAAGCATTGCTCAGCGATCAATCCGGAACTGTCACCGAGGAAGTGCTCCGCGGGTTGAGCCCGGAGTTCTTCCTCCAGATTGAGTGGCTCCCCGGCGGATACATCGAGGAAGGCGAGTTCATGTTCGACTCGATCTTCGATGAAGCCGCTGCAAACCCCGACGACCCCGAACTCCGGTTGCTTTGCGACCATCTGGCGCACGGGTTCATCTTCAACTTCATCCGCGAATACGGCGACCTCGAATACGTCAACGTCGGCCGCGTCGGTACTTCCCTCTCCGTCAACAGACCACTGTCAGGCGGCCGCCGCGGCGTTTACATTGTCGAACTCAAGCTCCGCGATACCCAGGAACGATTGGTGCGATTCATCAGGCTCCAGAAATGGGGCATCCGGGAACGCCTCGAGGAAAAAAAAGACCTCCTCAGGTCAATAATCGAATCGGAGGAATACACCGATTACGTTCTCGACCGCCGACTCGGCTGCCGTCAGTTGGGCATGAAATTGCCGTCCCGCGTCACTATGCGACGAACAAGGGAGAAATACACCGGCTCAAGAGAGGAATTCAACGGCACATCAATCTGGGTCACTTACTTCGAACGCGATTACGTCAGAGGCATCGCAACAGACAAAATCCCCGCTCACAAGTATGATGACCCAACGTATTCCCTCAAAGTCGCCAAATTGCTCGGCAAAGCAGCAGCCTCGAACCTCATCGTCGGCCGCGCCCACGACGACAAAGCGATGGTGATATTCGACGACGGTGACGAGGTGATCATCGAAGATGACGCCGGCCTCCCCAAAGACCTCATCGTCACCGACCCCAGCGGTGCTTTCGCGGATTACCGCACCCCTCTTGTCGAACTCGCAAGGCATTATGCGACCCCGGTCAACATACGCGTTGACCGTGTCCCGAACGCAAACGCCTTCGCTCAAGCTTACCTCAACGCCTTTCACGATTGGTTTGTGCACGTGCAACATGATTACCGCAAACGCCAGCGCGCTTTCGACATGCTGTTCAAACACCTCCGTTACGACCCTGCAGGCAGCTTTGCCTACCGATGGGAATGCGTCCTGAAAAGACTCAACGAAACCAATCCGATTGATTTGGTTAAGGCCATTCAAGAGCACCTCGTCCCGTCCACATCCTCGGAAGCCCCTCACTGACCACACGATTCGCAGAACCGCCCAGCCGCAACCGAGCAACCACGGTTAGCAACACCCAGCCTCAGACTTCATGATCTCGAAAAGAATGACATGAGCCCAACTTCCTGCTTTTGCATATTTCATACCCAAAGCAGTCTGGGAGGCGCGTGTCTTCAAGGTGCCTTCAAAAGATTCGGAAATATGCGGGCCGGGCAACCCGCACTCCGCGAAACCAACAGCGAAATGCTCGCCAGCGTGTCAGAACCCACGCTGCTTGAATCCGGCTGCCCCGGGCAGTTCACACCTAGCCCCGGATGGGCAGCATCTTTGTAGCCGGCCGACACCCAACAAGCTCATAAGCCCCGTAGGGGCGACATCAAACCCACAGCCGCCCTCCCAAGTGACCGTTCACGGGTTGGGTTTTCTGAAACAGACGAGCCGTCGGATAAACCCACCGGAACGCTCAACATGTAATGTTCAACTCGCAACTTTGAACTGCGTCGCGGGTTTGCAATGCAAATGGCTTCGCCCGCCCGCGGCCGTTAGAGTCCCGCCTTTCGGCGGGACAGTTTCATGAAACCGAACATGAGCGCTGTTCAGTGATCCGCCTGTGGTTCCGCGTAAACGCGGAACTCTGGCAGCGATCGGTTGTCCCGCATTTTGGGCGATGCGACGCCCGCGGCGGTTTGTAGTCCCACCTTTATCAATTCAAAGGATCACCACCGCGCGCGACATTGTCCCTGGTAAACAACCTTGACCCAAGCGTGATCTCCTTGGGCACGGTCTGCCCGCCAAAAATCTTCAGCGCTGTCTCGATTGCTTCTGCGCCCCCGGTCGGATACTGGAAGGTGGCGCTCAGTATCCCCTGGCTCACGTAGGCAACTCCCTCATGAGGAAGAGCGTCTATCCCAACAAACATCATTTCCTTCTCGCGCCCCGCGGCCTTTGCCGCAAGGTAGGCCCCGTGTGCGCCCGGATCATTGTGCGCATACACAAGGTCAATCTTGCTGAAACGCGACAACGCCGATTCCATCTCTTTTCGCGCCTCCGGCTCCAACCATTTCATGTCGGCCTCGAATATTATTTCAATTTCCGAACCCGCTATGCCTTCACGGAACCCGGCGTGCCGATCCTGGCCGGGGGTGGATGTCATCAGCCCTTTCAGTTCGACAACTTTCCCTTTCCCCCCCAATGTCTTCTTTATCCACTCTCCCGCAGCCCGCCCGATCTTCCGGTTGTCCGCTCCTATGAAACAGGTGTACTTGTCACCCAACAGCCGCCGGTCCAGCACAATCACGGGAACGCCCGCTTCGACAGCCTTTGCGACCGGCTCGGTCAACGGTGCCGCTTCTTTCGGCGATATGATGATGAGATCAACTTTGGCGCTCACGAACTCCTCAACATGCGCCCGCTGCTTCAGCGTGTCGTTCTGCGCATCTTTGTAAATCACCTTGAGATTCGGATGTTTCTCTGCTGCGGCGCGTATGTCAGCGTTCATTTGCACCCGCCACGGCTCCCCCAAATTGCACTGGCTCATGCCGATTGTGTAAGTGGATTTGGCAACCGACTGCGGTTTGCGCTCGGCCGGGGTCTGCTGAGGTGAACTCTTGCCACACCCGGACAACAACAAGCCAAATCCCAGAACCAAATGAAGGCACAACAACCTCGAGTCTGTCGTTCGGTTTTGCATGAACACACTTGTGCGCAAAATCCACAGCAGCCGTCAACACAGAAAACTCCACAGGCGAGCCTCTTGAACCGCCCCACTAACAAAAAACCAAGACACGCACCCTTGGCTATTTTGACGGCGCCAACTCGAGTTTGCGTCGGACCTCGGGATTCTCCTCGACCTGGAGCGACTGGCTCCATGCCTCGCGGGCTTCGCCATGCCTGTTCAGCGCCGAATAAATGTCACCCAGATGGTCAAGCAAAGTCGCATCAGGTTTCTCGGACTTTGCGATTGCCTCCAGCATGGGCTTGAGCGCGGCTTCCGGCTGGCCTAGTTTGAACAGCACCCATGCAAGGCTGTCAAGAAACGCCCCGTTCCCAGGTTCAACCTTCAATGCCCGCTCGATCAATGAACGCGCTTCCTCCAAATTTACGCCACGCTCAGCCCACATGTATCCGAGGTAATTGAGCGCTTCGGCGTTCTCGGGCTCGAGCTCGATGCACCGGCGCAGGTTCCGCTCGGCCTCCGAGTAGAACTTATTTGCAGCCTCTGTGCGCCCGGCCGTGTTCGCGTATCTCGCCATTCGTTCGTAGATCGAGCCGGCATGCAGGGACAGATCGGCGTTGTCTGGCGCCATTTCGAGGCTCTTGCGCAGCAGGCTCTCAGCCTCGGCAAAATGCTGTTCGGCTTCGGCATCGTTCTTGTTGCGCAATGCCTGGTCAGCGAGCCCTGCGTGAACAGATGCAACCTGCGCGTAAAACAGGTGATTGAGTCTCGCGGGCTCCGATGTTTTTGCCAGAAGCTCGGCGTCGGTTAAGCTGCCGAGTGCTTCCCTGTATTGCTTGAGAGCGGCCTGCGCAAGCCCTGTATAGAATTCAACAAGAAAGTTCCGCTGAAAACGCGTTCGAGCGCGCGCGAGCACTTCCAATGCCGCTTCAGGCTGCCCCTGGCTCAGCCGCACACCGGCAAGATCGTGATAGGCCGGCTCGAAATCTTCGTTTAGAAGCACGGTTTTTTCGTAGTACTCGGCGGCCTTGTCATAATTCTTTTCCTCTGTAGCAATTGCCCCCAGAAGGTAATACGCTTCTGCATTTGTGCTGTCTTCCTTCAAGAACTCGTTGAGTTGTTCGGCGGCTTTCTCCTTTTCGCCGGCCACCACGTAAAGCCGGACCAGCTGCTCGCGCAAAATCCGCCGAAGCAGTTTGTTCTCGGGAGGGTACTTTTGCAGAAGATCGAGGTAAAGGTTGGCGGCTCTGCCAAGTTCACCCAGGGTCTTGTATGCGTCCGCCATCTTTTGCAGCACGAACGGCTCCGATGGCCCGGCTTGAGCAGCGCGTTCGAGCAGTTTCAACGCTCTTGACTTGGCCTGGTCCGGGTCAACGGCCTTGGTCCGACTGGCCACAGCCAGCAACCCCGCAAGGTCAACCATGAACCCCGGCCCCGCATTTGGCAATTCAGCCGCGCTGTCAAAGACTTTTAACGCCTCTTCTGGCTTCTTTTGTTCAATGTACACCTGAGCAAGGCCATGGTAACCAAGCAGCACTTGGGGGGATTTCCGAATCGCTTTTCGGAAGGCCGCCACGGCCGGTTCGATTTTCCCGGCCTCTTTAAGCGCCATCCCATGCCACGCATCGATCAAACCACTGGCTGACGGCACCGCAGCCGCGGCTTCCAGCAACGGAACGGCTTTGTCAGGTTTCTTTGCCGCCAAAAGCCGCTGCGCCAGCTCGATTACCAACGGCTCATTCTCGGGATCATTCTTTGCGGACAACCAAAACTGCTCCGTTGCCAGGTCATTCTCGCCCCGCAGTTCATGCACCACCCCCGCAGCGTAATGGGCCTGAGCTTCGATCCGGCGATTGACAGCGTCTTCGTCATCGGAAGAGCGGACCGCCGCCTTCGTTTGTGGTTTGGATATTGCCGGGGATTCACGCGCAGGCCTGGCTTTCCTCCCACCCGTGGCACATCCAGGCAATAACAGCAACAACACACCAATCCCGCAGCAGACCAACTGCGCCAGCATGAAATAACGCTGTTTGATCATCAAATCGAAATGCCAGCGCTTGCCCGGTCTGGCCGGCAAGCGCGGCATGTCCATGCACAAGCAGGCCGGTTCTTGGCGGGCCTACTTCTGCCAGGTGCGCTTCTTGTGACGATGAGCGCGGAGCTTCTTCCGCCGTTTGTGTTTATTGATCTTTGCTTTGCGTCGTTTTTTCAGCGAACCCATATGTGTACTGTATTTGTTGGCGGTCAATATACGACCTTGTTCAAAGGATATTCAATAATTCCTTCTGCGCCCAACGACTTGAGCCTTGGAATCAGCTCACGGACCACGTGCTCGTCAATAACCGTCTCCACAGCCACCCACCCGCTCTGGCTGAGCCGGGAAACAGTCGGATTCCGCAGCGCCGGCA
>JARYMD010000192.1 GCA_029907285.1 Verrucomicrobiota bacterium
TTGAACGTTGAGCGTTGAACGTTCGGTAACAGACGACCCGCGGGGTGAACCGATCGGAACGCTCAACGTGCAACGTTCAACTCGCAAGGTTCAACAACACAACTCACAAACGTATTCCGGCCGCACAAATAAGGTTGAAGTTCAACAGCCGTTGCCGCCATCGCGCTGCCTCGCCGAGTCTGCAGCGGCACTCGCGCGGTTTTGGGGAATGCTTTGCCATTGCCAATTGGTGCCCGGTAGCGTTCAATCCAGCGCAAAAACTCGACTGCATGCATTCGCAAATGGAATCTCCGAGACCGATGATCTGGGCGGCAGGTTTCTGTTCAGTGGCCCTGGCATTATTGACAGTTGTCATGCTTCCTGGGTGCGCAAGCGGACGGCAAGAGGTTAAGGCGCGATCGGGACGCCGTCTTGAATACCCCGCAACACCGAAGACGAATCAGGCGGACGTGTATCACGGAGTGACTGTGCCAGACCCTTACCGCTGGCTCGAGGATGAGAACTCGCCGGCCACAGCAGCGTGGGTCGAGGCACAGAATCGGGTGACATTTGCGTGGCTCGGGTCGATTCCTGAACGCCCGGTCATCCGCGCCCGATTGCAGCGGCTCTGGAATTACGAGAAATTCACTGCGCCACGCCGCGAGGGGAATCGGTATTTCTTTTCCTACAACAACGGGCTGCAGAACCAGCATGTGCTTTGCGTGGCAGAATCAGTTGACCGTCCGCACAGGGTGCTCCTCGACCCAAACACGCTGTCGCCTGACGGAACTGTCGCACTGACCGGGTACGCAGTCAGCGATGATGGCCGTCTTTTGGCCCACGGTCTGGCTTCCGCCGGCTCTGATTGGCAGGAATGGCATGTCCGCGATGTCGATTCCGGCCGTGACCTTGAAGATCGGGTTCGCTGGGTGAAGTTCTCAGGCGCGTCATGGACCAAAGACGGGCGCGGTTTCTTTTACAGCCGATACGATGAGCCCTCCGAAACAGAGAAGCTCACGAAGGTCAACTATTACCAGAAACTTTATTACCACCGCGTCGGCACGCCCCAGACTGAAGACAAGCTTATCTATCACCGGCCCGACCAAAAGGAATGGGGATTCCATGGGAGCGTCACGGACGATGGCCGATACTTGATAATCACCGTCACCCAGGGGACGGACAGGAAAACGCGGGTTTTCTATCTCGACCTGACAATAGAGAACAGCAAGGTCGTCGAGCTGCTCAACGATTTCGACGCTGCTTACAACTTCATCGACAACGACGGTCCGGTGTTCTGGTTTCACACCGATCTGAACGCGTCCAGGGGCAGGATCATTGCAATCGACACTCGCCATCCTGAACGCGCCAACTGGCGCGAAGTCATCCCGCAAGCGCCGGAAACAATCGAAAGCGTGAACGTCGTCGGCAACAGGTTCATCGTGACCTACCTGAAAGACGCCCACACCCAGGTCAAACAGTTCCATCTGGACGGCCGTTTCGATCGTGAGATCGAACTGCCGGGCATTGGCACAGCCTCAGGATTCGGAGGAAAACGGTCGGACACGGAAACATTCTTCGCATTTTCGAGTTTCACCGTGCCCGGCCGAATCTACCGGTATGACCTTGCAAACAACACCACATCGATATGGCGCGAAGCAAAAGTGGCTTTCAACCCGGACGACTACGAAACTCGCCAGTTCTTCTGCACAAGCAAGGACGGCACCAAGGTGCCGGTTTTCGTCACGCACCGCAAAGGCCTGAAGCTGGACGGACGGCGTCCAACGCTTCTGTATGGTTACGGCGGTTTCAACATCAGCATCACGCCGTCGTTCAGCGTGGCCAACCTGACATGGATGGAGATGGGCGGGGTTTACGCAGTTGCCAATCTCAGAGGCGGCGGTGAATACGGCGAAGACTGGCATCAGGCCGGCACAAAACTGCAAAAACAGAATGTGTTCGACGATTTCATTGCTGCGGCTGAATGGCTGATAAAGAATCGGTACACCCAACCCAAGCGCCTCGCTATCATGGGCGGCAGCAACGGTGGACTGCTCGTTGGCGCGTGCATGACACAGCGCCCCGACCTGTTCGGCGCGTGCCTCCCCGCAGTCGGCGTCATGGACATGCTCAGGTTTCACAAGTTCACCATCGGCTGGGCATGGACAAGCGATTATGGGTCGCCTGAAAACCCCGAGGAATTTCGCGCGTTGCACGCTTACTCGCCCTACCACAATTTGAAGCCCGGCACACGGTATCCAGCGACGTTGGTCACCACCGCGGACCACGACGACCGTGTCGTGCCTGCGCACAGCTTCAAGTTTGCTGCCCGGCTCCAGGAGTGCCAGCGCGGGAGCGCGCCTGTCCTGATCCGCATTGAAACAAAGGCCGGCCACGGCGCGGGCAAGCCGACAACAAAACTCATAGACGAAGCGGCAGACAAACTGGCTTTTCTGGTCAAGACGTTGAGGGTGAAAATGCCGCCGGATTTTGGGCAGTAAGATCAGCCGGGCGCGTCAGGCCACTCAGACGCGTCTGATCTGTCCGACATGCGCAATCCTGTCGGGGTCGTTCGAAGGGGCTATTTTGTGGTTTAGCTTCTTGCAACCACCTGCAGGCCTGTTTTCGTCGGTGCGTCAGCAAAGGATAGCACACCCCGAACCGAACTCACCCCACGGAACGGGTCGTTTGTAATCAGCAGATTGCCGTCCAGATCAAGGTAATCTGTCAGCTCGGCAAGATGGGCTGCAGCAGTGATGAGCAAGCTCGATTCAATCATGCAGCCGAGCATTGTCTTGAGGCCGGCGCGGCGTGCGGTTTTCAAAGCCTCGAACGCGCTTGTTATGCCGCCGGCTTTCACCAGCTTGACATTCACTGCATGGAAAAGGCCTGCGCAACGCTCGATGTCGCCCGCGTTCACGTAAGATTCATCCCCCATGATTGGCAGTGGCGAGTGCGCCTTGAACCATGCCCAGTCCGATTTCGGAGTGTTTACCGGCATGGGTTGCTCGACGAATTGAATGTTGCCGTCAGAGGCCAGTCTCTCTATCTGGTTGAGCGCTTGTTCCTTTGTTTTCCATGCCTCGTTTGCATCGACTCTTATTGGTTTTGTGGGAGCAACCTCGCGGAGCGCGGCAAGGTTCGCGATATCATGCGGACTGCCGACCTTCAGCTTCAAGACGGGATAAGGTTCGGCCATGCGGACTTTTTCGCGGACAGTGTCGGGCGTGTCGATGCCGATGCTGAACGAAGTGACATGGCGCCCTTCAGTGAACCCGAGGCCGAGGTAATCGTGCACGGGTTTGCCTGCGATTTTGGCGGCGCCGTCGAGCAACGCGACGTTGACTGCGCATTTTGCAGCCGCGTTCCCTTGCGCCAGTTTGTCGAGGTACGCCATTGTCCCTGTGACATCGCGGAACGAAAGCAGCGATGGATCGATCTTCTGCAGGAAGCTGAGAACGGTCTGGGTGTTTTCCTTGTACCGTTCGGACGGGGAAGTTTCGCCGAGGCCGACGACGCCATCGTCATCTCTTAGTTCCACGAACACGACCTCTTCGGTCAAAGTGCCGCCGGTTCCATCTGGCTGCAGCTCGCGGGCGATTGTCCACTGGTGCGCGAGCTTAAGGCTGTGACTCCAATACTTTAGCTTCACAGGCACAACGACACCTCAAAACCGCCGGATAATCAATGCTTAAGTCAGGTACCTGCTGTGGGACAGGCTGCCGATTGGTTGGGCGGCAGTTGAATGTCAAGCGTTGCAAAGTTGGCAATTCTCGAGCAAAAGTTGGTCGTGATTTCATCAAAAGAACTGGCGGGTCGGGCGCTTGCGGGGTTGCCTGTGCCGCGGGCGCCTGTGGGGCCGTTGGCGGTGCATTATTGTGCAAAAGTTTCCGGAGTCTCAGTCCGTGATTACACGAGCTCGGCGCGCAAGCTGGCCGAGTCGGTCATCCGCTACGCCGAGCGGTTTAACCCAGACGCGGTTTGGGTGTCGGCGGATACGTGGGTCAGCGCCGAGGCAATGGGCGCGCGCGTTGGGGCGGTGGATGAGAACCAGCCGTGGGCAGGGATTGGAGAGCCGCTGGTGCGGACTCGAGCTGACGTTGACCGGATACCGCCGCCTGACCCGAGCCGGCATGGGAGGTATCCTTTGATGTTGGACGCTCTGCAAAGGGTCGTTGAAGCCCTTGGCAGGGATTTCTACATTGTCGCTTGCTTCGATCAATATCCATTCTCTCTCGCTGCGGCGCTGCTGGGGATCGAGAACCTCATGGTCAAGCTGCATGAAGAGCCGCAGTTAATCGAAGCTGTCATGGAACGCGCCCTCGAATACGGACTGGCGTACGGTCGCGCAATGGCAGATTGCGGCGCTGACATGCTCAGTGGCGGCGATTCGCCTGCAGGTGTTGTTGGGCCGCATGCTTATGCGGCGATTCCATGGGCGTTCGAGAAGCGCCTGATCAGGGAGCTGAAATCAAAGACAGGCAAACCTGTTTCGTTGCACATTTGCGGGCGTGCTGGTCCACTACTGGCTCGGATGGCGCAGACAGGCGCCGATGTGCTTGAACTCGACTGGCAAGTGGACATTGCAGAAGCGTGCAAGGTTGTGGGGCCAGAGGTGGCAATCTGGGGCAACATTGATCCGGTCGCAGTGCTCGCCCATGGCACTCCCGCAGATGTTCGCGACGCGGCTGCCGCTGTGATTGCTGCTGTCCGCGCCAGTGGGCATAGGCGGTTCGTGCTTAGTTCGGGCTGCACGCTTGCGATGGAAACGCCCGCGGAAAACCTCGAGGCAATGTTTGCTGTTGCGCGTGAATCAAGCGTTTTCAGCGCTTCACCAAGAAAACGTTGGCCATGGCCAGCCCTCTCCATTCGATCCAAGCAAACCAGTGCGGCGCATGCGACGCCCCATGCGCAGAAGGAACCAGCATTCCATGACATCGCTTGAACGGGTCAAACGCGCATTGAAACACGAGCAGGTCGATCGTGTTCCAAGGCTTCTTTACGAGGAAGTTGTCGGGTACACACAGCCAATCGCGAGACTGCTTGCATCGCACTGGGCGCCTGAGCCGCCGCGGGATTATTTTCGGATGGACCTCACCCGTGTTTTGCCACGGCCGACCCGGCTGCCGCGCGAGCGGTTTTCACCATGGCTGGGGGAAACCGCCCAGGATGTGATTGCAAATGGTCTTGTGGATGAATGGGGCGTTGTCCGCAAGCCCGAGGGCGCACATGAATTGGTGCGTATCGAGTCCCCGCTGCGGCATTTGCAAGGGATCGCAGAGCTGGAGAAGTATCCTTGGCCGGACCTTGACCAGGATTACCGGTATGAAACCGTGGCGGGGGAAGTTGATGTGCTGCACGGGCGCGGGTTTGCCGTTGTTGGATACGCGGGGAGTGTGTTCGAGCGCGCATGGTACTTGAGAGGGTTCGAACAGATGTTCGTTGATCTGGCGGTGAACGCATCGTTTGCAGATGCTTTGCTGGCGCGCACAGCAGCGTTCCAGCGGCAAGTGGCGGTCAGGTTTGCAAAGGCGGGCGTGGACATCGTGTTGCTTGGGGACGACATTGCCGGCCAACGCGGTTTGTTGATGAGCCTTTCGACATGGCGCAAGCATCTCAAGCCGCACTTGAAGGCAACAGTCGCCGCCGTCAAATCAGCCAATCGGGACGTCTTTGTCTGCTATCATTCAGATGGAAATGTCGAATCAGCAGTGCCAGATCTGATTGAGATTGGCGTTGACATTCTCAATCCCGTGCAACCCGAGTGTGTGGATGTGGCCGGGCTGCACAAGAAGTACGGCCGTGAAATCTGTTTTTGGGGAACTGTGAGTGTGCAGCACACAATGCCATTCGGCTCGCCAGAACAAGTAAAAGCCGAGGTCGCGGAGCGGATTCGCACAATTGGCGCCTCAGGCGGCCTGATTCTTTCGCCTGCACACCGGCTTGGGCCTGAGGTGCCGTGGGCGAACATTGTGGCTTTCTTCGAGGCTTCGGACCATCCATGGTAACCCGGAAATCTCACCGGCCAACCCTCCGGATACATGCATGTGTTCAACTTGGTGAGGTTTCCGGGTTAGAAAGGCTTGCAGGCACCCGGGAAAAGTCCGACGATTGAACCGTTGTGATGGCACACATCCTTCTTGTCGAAGACAATGAGATGAACCGCGACATGCTGAGTCGCCGGCTCGAACGCAGAGGCTTCAAGGTCACATGCGCTGTCGATGGCGCCGAGGGCGTGGCCAAGGCCAGAGAAACTGCCCCAGACATAATTTTGATGGACATGAGCCTGCCAGTGTTGGACGGATGGGAAGCGACCCGCGAGTTGAAAGCCGACCCTGCAACACGTCAGATTCCGGTTATCGCGCTCACCGCTCATGCAATGGCCGCGGATGAACAGCAGGCGCGTGACGCCGGATGCGACGATTTCGATACCAAGCCGGTTGACCTCGAGCGGTTGCTCGGAAAGATCGGGGTTTTGCTTGCCAAAAAGTCGAGCTGATGAATTCGGGATCAAAACATGGGAACAATCGCGATGGCTCACCTCCAAAACAGGCTGCCGAGCAGCCAAGCCTTGCGCTTGTGCGGCATGAGCTTCGCGTGCCCATAGATCACATCCTCAGTTACTGCGAGACGTTGCAAGAGGACGCATCCACCCCCAGCGCGTGCAGGGACGAGCTGAGGCGAATCCATGCCGCCGCGCGGCGGTTGCTTGGGCTGATTGCAGAGCACTTCGATGAGGAGAGCATTGCACTTCAAAAGCCCGATTTCCGCCAGATCGGGCACGATCTCCGCACCCCCGTCAACCACATCGTCGGATATGCCGAAATGCTGGTCGAGGAAGCCGAGAATGTCGGGTGCCCGTGGGTTGTTCCGAATCTGCGCAGAATTGCAAGCGAAGCGCGCCAGTGGCTGGCGTTAATGGAAAGACATCTGCTCGGCCTGAAAGACGAATGCCGGTTTTCTCGAGAGGGCGAGCAAGTGGCGGCCGAGGATTCTGCTGTTGCTCCTGTGAGCCTCGAGAAACCAGCGGAGAAACGGCTTAGCGGGCGGGTATTGGTTGTAGATGATGACCTTGCTAATCGACAGATGTTGGCGAGGCGGTTGAGACGCCAGGGACTTACGGTGTCGCTTGCTTCAAGCGGCGAAGCCGCCCTTGGAAAAGCCCGCCAGAGCAGTTACGACTTGATACTTCTGGACATGGTAATGCCGGGCATGGACGGCGACGAAGTGTTGGCGAAACTGAAGAGCGACACGGCATTGGCATCCATTCCGGTGATCATGATCTCCGCGCTCGATCAAGAAGACCGCATCGCACGCTGCGTTGAGATGGGCGCAGAAGATTACATCGCCAAGCCGTTCAACCCGGTCTTTCTCCGCGCCAGGATCAAGGCCTGCCTCGAACAGAAACGCCTTCGCGAACAGGAAACTTCGTTCCTCCGCCGAATTCAGGAGGAGAAACGCAGGACCGATGAGCTGCTTCACGTCATCCTGCCGCGTGAAGTTGCGGCTGAACTGCGTTCCACCAGCACAGTGCGCCCGAAGAGATTCTCAAAAGTTGGCGTTCTGTTCTGTGACATCGTCGGATTCGCAGCGTATTCTTACGGGAAAACCCCCGAGGAAATTGTCGTGCATCTGCAGACCCTTGTCGAGTCCTTCGAAAACATCGCCGAACGACACGGCCTCGAGAAGATCAAGACCATCGGCGATTGTTTCATGGCTGTGGCCGGTCTGTGCAGCCCTTCGGACAATCCGGCCATTGACGCCGTGCGATGCGGGCTGGACATGATCGACGCCGTGCGCGTTCATCCAGCCGGGTGGCAGGTCAGGGTGGGAGTCAATGTTGGGCCGGTTGTCGCAGGAGTTGTCGGGCGCAAGAAATACCAGTACGACGTCTGGGGGGACACGGTTAATCTTGCTGCGCGACTTGAACAAGCGGGCGAGCCCGGCGCCGTTTGCGTGACCGCAGCTCTCTGGCCTGAACTTGCAAAGTGCTTCGACGGTTACTGCAAAGGGCGGTTCCTGATCAAGGGCCATGGCGAATTGGAGCTTTACGTTGTAGCGAGGGTTAAGGAGGCTATGCATCAGGCGGGCTAAGGGCGGGGCTCGAACAGCCGCGGGTGGATAAAGCCGTTCGGTTGGCAAACCCGCGGCTCGTTGAACGTTGTGAGTTGAGCGTTTTTGTCGGGTGACCCGGCTAGTTGTCTGTTCCGGAACGTTCAACGTTCAACGCTCAACGTTCAACGCTCAACGTTCAACGCTCAACGTTCAACGCTCAACGTTCAACGCTCAACGTTCAACGCTC
>JARYMD010000193.1 GCA_029907285.1 Verrucomicrobiota bacterium
CTTGCCCTGTTCAATCCATTCGTACTGAAGGTGTGTAATGAAGTTGACGTGGTCATGCCAGACGTACTTCCCAACAAATCCGATCCATTTGGTCTTGGACCAGCCCATGAAAGCACATGGCCGACGCCCGTCGTCCAGGAAATCGTCCAGGTCCCAGACCTTCTTCTTGGGAATCCCAAAGGCCAGTGGAAGATCACCGGCTGCGGTCTCGCACCCATCGCAGAAGACATACCGATAGGCGTGCCGATTCGTCGCGTTTGGATTGGCCGTGGCCAAGGCGCTGTAAAGCTGCGTGGCAGAGATGTGCGTCCACACATTTGTGCCCGACCCGATCTGGTTCTTACCGCCGTGGCCAAAGTAATAGAAATTGCGTGCCGAGGGCTGGATCAACGCGACACGCAGAGTGTTCCAGTCGTTGGTCGGGTTGTGCGGTGGTCCGACGTGAAGCCGAAACGCTTCGCCGGGCGGATGCGGCGGAAACACGCTGTATCCCCGGCTCTCTGCCGCGCCCACGAAGTTGTCGGTCATCTGATCGAGCAACTCATGGTCGATGAACTGGTTGAAGGCCTGTTGGTTGGCGACAACCCAGTTTCCTTGCGTTGACCACTGGTCGAAGCTCTTGAACTTCGGAGGGGTTGTTGTCGCCGCGCCGCCCCCGGATTCCAAGCCGGCCCCGCTACCAGACCGCGAGCCGTAAACCATGCGCACCTCCGCCTTGGACCCGGGCGCAGAGGCGGCTGCCTCGCCACCCTCCCACCAGGTGTAGATGTCGGCGTCAAACCACGGATCGTCCCGCCGCACCCCGAACGGATCGATCAAGTTCCAAACCGCCCGAATCTGTCCGTCGGTCGAATGCCCCAAGAAGCTGCCAACATACTGGTTCTGGCTGTCGAAGATGGCGACTTCCCAGTCCACTTCGGGATGGGCTGAGACCGCGTTGATGAGCAGCGAATCGTAGAGCTCGCCGAAGTGGAAGGACCAGTTGGGGAAGGAAATCTCGTTGAAAATCTCGATTTCCACCAACGGGCTCTCGATCTCCACCAATGCGGCTGGGTCAGGATTGGCCGGGTCAACCATCCAGGTCGCCTCGGCCTGAACAGTGTGAACACCGTTGCTCAAGAGGGTTGTGTCCAGGGTGAAATGCAGAAACGGCGTCGGGAACGGTGCTTGGAGCATGGCGGCAGCCTCGGTGCCGTCATCATCGATCATGATGGTGACATGCAGCAATTCACCTTCCGGGTGCCCGGCCTCAACCGGCAGTCCAACGACCCCGCTCAGTTGCATCCCGTTCGTCAGACCGATGAAATGCACCCCGTGCCTCACCACCTGATAGAAGCCGATAGCACCCAACGGTACCTCGCCGCCATCCTCGGTCAATGCGCCGTCGGTTCGCTCGGCGGGATCCCGAATCCAACGCGAATCCCAGGGCGAAGGAGGTAACGGGGGCCATTCGATCCTGTCGGCGTCGCTGTCATCTTGCCCCGCGGAAGCTCCTTCCGGTGGGGGCGGGTTGCCGCCACCACTACCCCCGCCCCCTCCTTCGGTGGGATACTCGACCACGCCGACATGGGTGAACATGGTGCGATTGGTGCCTGGAGCGGCGGGATAATCGTTGGTGAGAATCGTCCAAGGATGCGCCTCGTCCAGGCCTGCCCGATACCGGACAATGAACGTCTCGCTCTCCGTGCTCGGCCAGGACAGCACGGCATTGGTGCCCTGAATCTGAAGCCTGAGATCTTCGATGGCGTGAACACGGTACTGGCCTGCAGAAAGAACCAGCAGTGTGAGTGCGGTGAGTGCGATGCGCGTCTTCATGGTCGTATGGATTCGATGGTTTTGGTCCAACGTCCCGGCTCACCGACGCCGGGCCGATGGTGTTCGATTGTCAACTGAGACGTGATCCCGGCGTTCGGTGCAGCCGGTTGGTTGGGCGATTCACAGTGCATGCCAGCAGCCACTATTGAGTGCATCGACGATGATGTCTCAAGGCTTCCAGAAGACATGCGGCCACCACGCCAATGAAAATGAAGTATGCTGAAACGAACAAGGTCGACGGGCTACCGTCCGGGATCAGCTTCCTCCCAGCCAGCGCCCACCATCCCCGATTAATGAGGCCCAGTGGCCCAAACAGGATGGGGTGGAGACCATCAAACCACGCAAGCATCCAAAGTGTCAGAAAACCCGTTGTTCCACCGATGCTCCCCAGCACAACGTACCGTGTTTTGCCTTTCACCGTTTTTGATCGTGCGTTCATAAGTTTGCTTGTTCGCCCAACGACGAAGGTGAGCCACAGCCGCCCCGCCGCAGTAACGCCTCTGACTCCCGACAACCGAGACGCTGCATCGAAGCCCGCGACTCTCGAACTGCGAAGCGGGGCGGCTGTTGGCTCCACCGCTCTTGTTATGCCATTGCATCTGCATCGTTTCTCCTACATCCCGCTCCTGCTGACCCAAAGTTCGCGATGCGGTTTGTTGTCGTTGTTCCAGCGGCGCGCCGCCTCGTCCCTGAGTTCAATCCATTTGGATTGTTTAGCCCATTCGACATGGCCGTCGCAGAAAACGATGTTTGCTCCACGTTTGTGACGACTTCCGGGCGGAAAAGTAGGCTGCGGCCCACCGGCGGAGGGAACGCGGTGAAACACGATGTCGCCATCCGCAACGCCGTTGCCGTCGCTGTCGCCAATCGCAATCATGTCGGCTGGGTTGAGCACTCTCGACTCAGGCACTTCTGAACCGGGCGCGCCACCCAGACCGTAGCCACTGACGTTGGCCACCGCCCAGTGATTGTAGCCGTAGCTGAACCGGGAGGTGCCTGTGTCGATGTTGAACGGAAAAGGATAGCCCTTCGGAGAACGGCTCGTCGGCCAGTCAAACTCCGAACCCGTCGAAGGGCATCGAAACACCGCAGTATTGCTGCTCACGCCGGACAACAAGTAGGCTGGCCAGCCGTAGGTGGTGAACGGGCTGATGCTCGTGTCCCGATAGGTGTCCGCTGGATAGTGTCCGTAGTCATGGGTGAAGCCGATGAGGGCGACGCCCAGTTGCCTCAAATTGCTCTTGCACACTGCGCTGCGGGCAGACGCCTTCGCCCCGGCAAGCGCCGGCAGGAGCAAGGCGGCGAGGACAGCAACGATGGCGATCACCACCAGCAACTCGACCAGCGTGAACGCCGAGATGACCTGCCTAGGCGGAAAATGGCAGGAACTGTTGTGCTCGCAGTGCTTCATACAAAACGCCGCATTCCGGGCACAAAGACGCCCAGCAACCCGGCGGCCATCACAAGAATTGCCAACATCATCAGTCCCCATCGCAGCCACAGATGCCGCCGGTAGTAGGAAAAGTAGCGCGCGTGGAAAAACAGGGCTAGTCCGAAGACCGGGATCGAAAACCAAACGGCGTCCTCATCGCTCATGGGCAGGCCGAGTTTCGTCCGGCGCTTGCAGCACAGCGCGAAAACGCCATAGGCGCATGCGAGCAGTGGAGCAAACAGGCCGTAACCTGTGCTCTTCCCGTTGTCGTGCTCGTCACGCTTCATCGCTGTACCGCAAGCGCATGGATTCCAGCCTCTCAGGCAAAATCCCGGAGAGCGGGAGACATGTGGCTGGTTGCAACTTGAATCACAACCGGGATTCAGTTCGCAGAGAATGTCCCCGATGATGAGCGGAAACGGGAACAGAACAAAACCCGGCTGAATATCGTCCGCCAACTGCGCCAACGCATAACCCAACAGTCCAGCCGACGCCCCGGAATCGCACTGCCGCTGGACATCAAAGAGGTACTGCTCCAGCAGCGGCCACGCCTGCATGATATTGTTGTAGATGCTGAGGCACTGCGCGACTCGACCTGCTCCGGCCACCCATGCGCCGGACTTGGCAAAAGCGTCGTGCAGCGGGAAACGCCGCCCCAACTCAAATGTTACCTCTCGGAATATCGTCGCCTCGGTGTGAATGACCGCAAGCGCCCGTCGAGTGCGGAGCAGAATCCCCTGCGGCAGCGGCTGGGCCGTCACAATCAACTGCAGTTGTCGGAATTGGACGACAGCGCGCTGTACCGAACGGTACTGCAGATAGACGAGGCTGTTCTGGGTAAGCTGGTAAAGATTCTCAGAGACTTTGGCTTTCTTCCACACCTCCGCAGCCGTATCCGTCGCCTCAATGAGGATGTTCTGGATGAGGGCCAAGTCTTGATTGTCCGGCTGCAATACCGGCAGCGTGTTGTAGATCCGCTGCCCAAACGCGACGCTCCATCGAAACGTGTCTGTGCCGGGCGCGGGCGACCCATCCGCCGCCGTGTCTTTCAGAACTTGAAGGTGTCCGCAAGTGCCTTCAACTCCAGCAACGGTGAAGTGGATGTACGCCTCGTCGTCCGTCGTGGCTGAACCTCCGCCTCCAGCCGGCTGAAAGCCCGCAGGAGGTGCAGTGAACTGGGTGTGAACCGGAAGAATGACTCGCTGCTCATCCGGAAGTCCGGAGAAATCCGCGAAGGCAGCATCGAAGCCGTACGAGGGGTCCGTGCGAGTCGTCCATTCGGTGAAGTTGTCCACACCGTCGCCATCCGAGTCGGTCTGCGGGGCGGGCGCTGGGTCGCCGGTGTAGAGCGTGATGAGCGATTCCACCCAGTCGGGCAATCCGTCGGCGTCTGTATCGGTGCCGGATTGCGGAACCAGCGGGTCCACCCCCAGCGCAAGCTCGTAAGAGGTTGTCAGGCCGTCAGCGTCAAAATCCTCGTCCTCGTCCGCAATCCCATTCCCTCCGAGTCCGGGATAATCCGGCGCCCCGTCCCCGTTGGCATCGCGAGTCGAATTGAAATCCGGGTTGAGCGGGTCCGTCTTGAGGATTGCTACTTCGTATCCGTCCGGAATCCCGTCGTAATCACTGTCCTTGTTCAGGAAGATTTGGAAATAGGCCTGCTGAGGCTGACCTGGTACGGCCACGAAGAATTGCTGGACGTCTCCTGAAACGCCGTCCGGCGGACCGAGGCGCGCGAGTCGCCACGCTGTCGCTTGGAGAGACGGTGCCTGATAAACCTCCCACCATTCGTTGAGGGGCGCGTTGACGAGCCATAGCCTAAACCATGTCAGGTTCTGTTGGGCATCGTAAAACCAATCGGTCAAGTACAGCGGATCCTCGCCGCCGTCCACTTGTCCTTCCACGACAACAGCGGGCAATTCGTTTGGGCTCGTTCCGCGTTGGCCGAGAAGCCGCTCAGGATTGATCTTCGGATGAATTCCAGTCAGTCGGCTGGCAGCCAACGCCCGTTCCCGCCCCGCCTTGTTCTCGAAGAACTCACGTCCCTTGGCATTTGGCAAACCATCCTCGCCAAACAGCCACGGAGCCAGTTCACGTCGCTTTGCGTAGCGTTGCTTCTCCCTGGCGACCTTGACCGCTTAGGGGTCAAGCGGTGGCCGTGGCGGCAGCAGTGCGCGTCGCGCTTCGGCCTCGGCTTGCGCCTTGGCCATAAGTTCATTGAGGTAGCGGATGGACTCCTCGGCTCGTTGCCGAGCGGCGGCACGCCGCTCGGCCAACTGCTCCGGTGTCAGCGGTGTGCTGGTAGTTTGTGCGACGCTCGCGGTGGCAAGTGCGAGCGTGACCATCGCTGTTCCGATTGTGATGGTGGTGCTGATTCTGTTTTTCATTGTGTGACCTTTGGTGGTTGCTGATGCTCGAACGTGCCACGACACTCGTCATGGCATAACGCTCCGGCTCAGGCACGCCGGGCCAATGATGTCCGATTGCCAACCGAGACGCGATCCCGGCATTGCCTGGAGCCGGCTGGTTAGGCAAGGCGGTCGCAAACTCCAGACTCCTCGCCGTCTCAACGGCCCGCTGCATCCCCGCTACCGCAGCTCTCCCACCCCCCAAGCGATCGCAAACGAATGCGGGCAGGCGAATGAGCCCTGCGGCTTGGCATTCGTTTGCCCTCATTCGTCTGCTTGCTTTTGGGGTCATGGCAGGACGCGCTCCATTTGGCCTAACGTCCCGGATCAGCGACCCCGCGCCACAGACGCCCGGCATGAAACAGAGACCCAATCGCGGGGTTCGCTGCATCCGGTTTGTTGGGCATTGTTTCTCTTTTGCATTCCATCGACCCGTCGCTCAGCGGACGTCGCCGGAGGCCGTGCCCGACGCCGCCGGCAAAGTCGAACTCGGCGGCACGTAAACCCTCACGCCGCTAACGAACATGGAGTATGGCGTTTTCTTCCCATGGCTCTGTGCGCTGATGATTAGGTAGAAATGCTGCCTGGCCCCGACAGCCGGCACCTCGGGAGAACTCGCGCTCATCTGTTTCACTCCATTGACCCACCACGCCACGGTCTGTTTGACCGGATCATAGCTGGCACCGAAGGTGTGCTTCTTGGTGCGGTCGATTGCGACGCGAGAGACGTTGTTGTGATTTTGAATATGCTGATATCCTTGTGAATAGATCCCGTAATGACTATGGACGCTTCCTGTCAACCCAGGGCCAAAGCCGCCTTCGTCGACATCCAATTCCATCCAGCGCTGATACCCGGGAAGATCATCAGCATAGTGATCCTGATGCGCGGCGTTGTGCTCGGACGGCATCAGCCAGACTGCTGGGAAGTGGTCTGGGTCAGCATCCGAAAGCCAATAATCAAATTCGACGTAAAAACCATCAGAACCAGGCAACAGAGGCAGCTTGCCAGTCGAGAAATCGTTAGGGGCACTAACCAAATCGCCGCCAAGACGGATCGCGAGAACGCCATCCTGTGTCGAGTATTTGCTCAGGGGTGGCTTCTCCGAATACCACCATTGTCCACTGAACCACTTGTACGGGCCTTTGGATCCAGGAGCAATGTCCGCTGCAGTGGGCCTTTCGTTGATGACACACTTCGTATAGCCGAGCGCAGCAGCTCCAAAAGGTACAGCAGGACGGTGAACAATCTGCTGGGCCACTATATTCGACACCAAACAAACTGCCAGTAACAACGCCATTTCGATCTGCTTCATCCTTCGAGTTCCTTTCTTTGCCCAACGCCAGAACTGAGCGACAGCCGCCCCCGCCGTGATAACGCCCGCGACCCTCGGCAACCTGAGCGCGTGGCCGAAGCCCGCGACTCTCGAACTGCGAAGCGGGGTGGCTGTTCGCTCCAGTGATCTTGTTAGCCATCTGTTTGAGTACTTACTTCCCTTTTGCTGGGCTTTTCTCCGGCGCGAATCAGGGTGTTGGGGCGGGATTCGTAAGCCCAATCGGCTATCACGGGAAAAGCGGCGGGGGGATAGGTTTTGGGGACGACGAACCGAATCCATCCGTAATGGACTGCGCCTTTTGAAACAAAACGAACGCCCAAGTATGCCTCCGGCGGTTTACCGCTGAATCCCGGCCAGGTGTTGCCCGACGCGTAGGCGATGGCTTGAACTTCGGAATCTCGGTGTCCCCAGCTCTTGCCATCCTTGGTCTTCGGTCCGAACTTGAAGCCAGCCTCCTTCAGCACGATGCGCCCGTCGGCGTTGAGGAGGTAATCGTTTCGATTGAAAGCAAATGTGTCCAAATAGGGTCTGGAAATGGAGTGCGCTCCGGGGCTGGGCAGTTCCGCCAGTGTTCCGACGCTGAAGCGAAAGTCCGCAACGCCATCTTGATCCAAATCGAGGTCAATCGGCGACCCTTGGGTGAGCACAATCGGGCCTTCGCGATAGACCACGCGATCGTCAGCAACGGAATCGTTGACGAGCCTGAGCACTGCTGCCAAAGCGAGCGGACAGACGCCGAGAAGCACGAAACGAAGCGGTTTCATTTCTTACGTTTGAAAAGCCAGACTGCCGCGGCGCTGAAACCAAGTAGCGCCAAAGTGGACGGCTCAGGGACAGCGCCCGCCAGAATCGCAGCACCAGGTCGCGTGTCGTAGGCGTATTCGTAAATCCAGCCGCCGTTGAATTCTGGCATCGGTGCTCCAACGCGCAACCAGCCATAGTGGGTTTGGCCATTCAACTGGAACTCCAAGCCGGCATACGCTGAGTCCAGCCCGGCATAGAAGCCGATGCAGCCGATGTTTACACAACTGCAAAACACTGACCCGCGAGGTTCACCGGATGGGAAGTACTCTGTTTGATACCATTCAAACCACGGAGACGCCATGCCCGGTCCAATAAACTCCCCGGGGGTCAAGGCCACAGTAGCCCAAGTCTCCGCTTGATGGTAGCTCCACACCCGATTCTGTCCGAGTCCCCAAATCGTGAAGCCTCGGGTTGACCTTGGCCCGGAGGCGTAAATTACAAACTCTGACATTCCGTCGCCAT
>JARYMD010000194.1 GCA_029907285.1 Verrucomicrobiota bacterium
CTCACGTAAAGCCTCGGCTGCTGTCCCTTGGAACGAATCGCTTGGACTCTGAGCGGATAAGTCGTTTGCATTGTTTTTCAAAAAAACAGTTGACAATGTGAAGCTAGAGTATAATCTAGCTCCATGCAGAACCCAACCATTATCCCGTTTCAACCCACACTGCCATATCGGCTGCCCGTTGTCCGCGGCAATGCCGATTACAATCAGTACCGGACTCAGATTCTGCTCTTGGAAAGGCTCATGGTCCAGTCCGGCTTTGAAAACAGGCTCATCAAAGCGGACTTGATAAAATGGTCTGCCAAGGCAAAGAACCTGAGCCCAAGGGCCCAGCAACGCCGCCAAATCGAGTCCCGCCGGGCTCTGCACTGCACGATTGTCATGATCCTGCCCGGGGGAGAATTACCGCGGGCTGGCGGCCCGGCTGGCTGACAGCCCCCTGCTGCAACAGCTCTGCTGCCTCATCGAGATCGATCGAATCCAAGTGCCGAACAAAAGCACTTTGCAGCGTTACGCAAGCCGCTGGGACCAAGGGGAAATCAGGCGGCTTGTCACAGAGCTTCTGCGCCAGGGAGCCGAAGACCCGGCCTCGCTTGGGCTGGCTGAGCCGGTCGATCTGGACCCGGTGTTTCTGGACACCACCTGCGTCGAGGCCGACATCCATTACCCGATCGATTGGGTTCTGATGCGGGACGCCATCCGGACACTGATCAAAGCGGTGGGGCTGATCCGGGGCCAGGGCTTGAAACACCGGATGGAAGAGCCCCAACTGTTCATCAAGCGGGTAAACAATCTCTGCATCCAGATGACCCATGCTGGCAAAAAGCCCGACAGCCAGCGGCAACGCAAACACATCCTGCGCAAAATCGACAAGCTGGTCGGAGGTGGTGCGAGGCCATGCGCGACGCCACCGGGATTTGCTCGACAAGCACTGGGCACAGAGCCAGTGGACACGCCCACAGGCCGAGCAGGTTCTGCGGCGGATTGACTCGATACTGGAACAACTGCCAAGGGCGCGCCATCAGGCCCGGCAGCGGATACTGGCCGGGGAGCTGGTGCCCAGCCGCGACAAGATATTGAGCCTTTACGACAAGGACGTGCGAGTGATTGTGCGCAACAAGGCATCGGCGGAGGTGGAGTTTGGGAACAGCCTGCTGCTTGGGGAGAACCTGCAGGGGCTGATCATAGACTGGGAGCTGTTCAGGGAAAGCGCGCCTGCGTACTCAGCGCTGCTGCCGCAGAGCATTGGGCGGATGGAGGCGGCCTATGGGCGCAAAGTCAAGGCGGTTGGTGCTGACCGGGGGTTTGACTCCCGGACCAATCAACTGGGTTTGGAATGGGAGGGGATATACAACGGTGTGTGCCCTCGCTCGCCTTTCCAGATGGCCAATCGGTGCCGGAGCTGGAAGTTCAGGTGGCTGCAACGCCGACGGTCGCAAACCGATGGAAGGATTGGGATTTTCAAGAACGGGTTTTTGGACCAGCCGGTGCGATGGAAAGGTTTTGCGGGTCGGCAGCTGCGGGTGAGCTGGTCGGTGTTGGTGCACAATCTCTGGGTGCTTGTGCGACTGGTGCAATCTCAGGCCGAGCAGAAGGAATCGGCGGCGGCCTGAGCTCAGCCACAGAAATTGAATTGGAGAGTCAAACGCAGGAGCAGTATCGGCTCGGAAGGTGGACTGCTGGCGGGAAAGGCCCATATAGCGGTCCAGACGAGGCAAGAGGACGGTCAAAGGAAGGCAAAGCGCCAGGAAAAACGGAGACCTCGCGCGCTGAGCTGCGCCGCACGCGCGCATTTTAAAAAACTGGGGTTTTTGGGACAGGCGCTATCTATCGCCGAGGGCACAATCGCCATCCTCAATCCAGCCTCGGCGTTAACTTCGGTGCGCGGTCTCGCCATTGGTCCCAACGGCAACCTCTACGCCACCGGGCGCAGCGGCAGCTCGACGTCGTCATGCAGATCGACCCTGTTAGCGGCACCGAGGCAATCCCCACTCAGAACGACAAACTTTCTTTGCCAACGGGCAACGAGTTCCTTGACGACAACAGCCTTGTTGTGGCTTCGTTCCTGAACAATGCAATTGTCAAAATCGATTTGATCACTGGCAAGCAGTCTGTTATCGCCCAGTGGGGCGTTTGGATTGATCATCCATGGGGTTTGGCGGTTTTCGGCAACCAGGTTTACAGCGGACACTACGACTCAAAACAAATCAACAGTGTCACCCCTGATACCGGCATAATTACCAAGGTGGGCGTCGTCCCGGGTTTCCCCTACGGATTCGCAGTCGAGCCCACCGGCAACCTCTTGATCGGCGCAGCAGCCAGCGCCCCCGGCCAAAACGACATGCTGATTCGCCTCAGCCCGGAAGGTTCAATCCTTGCCAATTTCGACGCAGGACCGCGGCAACAGATCAGCGGAATAGTTGTATCCACTGTTCGAGTGGGAACTCCTCCAACCAATTCGCCGCCACAGATCGACCCTGTGCCCGATCAGACAGTGAACGAAGGTTCATTGATCGCATTCCGTGTGACAGCTACCGACCCGGATTCCCCGCCGCAAGTCGTAACTTCCACGCTCGAGCCGGGCGCGCCCCCCGGCGCAACCATATCACAAGACGGCAGATTCTCATGGACTCCAAACGAAATCCATGGCCCAGGCACATACCAAATCGCCATACGCGGAACTGACAACGGTGTTCCACCGCTCTATGGCAGCGTCACCGTGAACATCCTGGTCCGAGAAGTGAATCTACCCCCGACGCTTGATCACATAGGCGATCACGTCCTGCGCCCGGGTCAGACTGTCTCAGTTGCTCTGCACGCTTCCGACCCGGACCTGCCTGCACAGACACTGACATTTGCCCTGGAACAAGGGCCGCCCGGATCTAGTGTTTCACCCGACGGCCAATTCTCATGGACACCCGGACCTGAACAAGCAGGCACCAGCCATGCAGTCACAGTCACGGTCTCAGACAGCTTCGTCCCCGCCCTGACAGGCAAACAATCCTTCACAGTGAATGTCCTTGCCCCCGTCATGATTGAAGTCGGCGACATTCTTGCCGCTGACTTCGACGCAAACGCGGTCTTCAAAATCGATGCGAAATCCGGTGACCAATCTGTGCTCGGCAATTTTGATGGCCCGACGGACGTTTCTTTCTGCACAAACGGCAGCTTATACGTTTGCGAATGGAGTGGGGTCGTAAAACGCCTTGACCTTGCTACAGGCGAGATCACATTGGTCAGCCAATCAACGTTGCTCTCCGAACTTTGGGGGGTTGTCGCAGCCCCCGACGGCACCATCTTCGTCACAAGCGCCGACCAGAACAGCATCGTGAGAATCGCCCCGGAAACTGGCGAGGCGGCTGTCCTTACCCAAGACGGATTGTTGTTCGGCCCACACGGCATCGATTTTCTGGACGCCAACCACCTGATCGTTAGTTCCATGTACAACAACAAGCTTGTCGCCGTGAGCCTTGCTGACGGCAGCCAGACCGCGCTTGCTGAAGAGGAAGGATTGGACCTGCCATGGGGCGTGGCAGCCTCAGACTCTGGCCCGTATGTGGCGAATTACGGCTCGCACATCATTCTGCAGGCTGCGAATGGGGCGCTCGAACCGTTTTACCAATTTGATCAAAACGCGCCGGCATGCCTCGCAATCGATGGCAACGGACAGGTATTCGTCGCGGTCCACGATCCCACAGGCGCTCAAGTGCTCAGGCTCAGCTCCGAGGGTGTCTTGCTGCAAACATACGCTGGCGCAGAAATGACATCCGTTATGGGCCTCGAAATCTCTCCAATACGCATCGTTGTCGGTGACCCGAGCATGATACCGGCGCCAACGCTGCACGTGACAAGGACCGATAACAACTTCTACCGGGTCAGCTTCGAAGGCCTTCCCGGTGTGACTTACAGGCTCCAGCACTCCGATGCCCTCGTCCCGGCGCCCTGGGAGACCCTTGCTTCTGTCAAGGCAAGCGAACTCGGCATTGCCGAGTACATCGACACTCAGATTAATACCGGCTCGAACAGGTTTTATCGTACCATATACCCATGATCGGCACCTAGAATCTTTTTACTTGACATGCGGCGGCGTGTGGCGATTCTGAGCCCAACGTAACGAGAAGCTGGCGGTGGATGCGTGGAACGTGCGGGTTATCCGTCCAGCCGTGAGGAAAACCAACAAAACTGAGCTGCTGTTTGTAATACCAAACACTGAGGGGGTTCACAAAGCTGTTCCTTCCGTGGCCGCTACCAAGAGGACAAGGCTTTAACCAACAAACCCAAACAACCATCTCGAAGGGTTCAATGTGAGAACCGGACCGTCAAAGCGTGAATTCGAGCTCGAGGCGTTGGAGCCGCGAATTCTGCTTTCGCGCGACGGTCTTCTGCTTGGAGCCGCGGCCGCTCAAGCCCCCAATTCACAGCCGATGCCGCGGCAACCGAGATTGTTGAACTGGAACCTTTCTCCGCGCTCGAGCCAAACAGAGCCAGCGAATCCGAACCGATCGATTTGTTCGGTTTTGAAGGGCAAGATTTATCGCAACAGGTGGCCGCATCCGAACAATCGCCCGAGCCTGAATCGCCCGCACCGTCCTGCCCAGCCGAACAAGAACAGTCCGATGAGCTGTCACCTGTTCCGGCCAGTCCGGAAACCTCACTTGATCCATTTGCACCAACACAGCCAGTTTCGACGCGTCCGGAATTTGTCGAAACGGCTGCGCAACAACTGACCGAAACCCTGCACGCGGCCAATGGCCCTCCGGCGGATTCGGCTGCTGAAACACCAACTCATTTGATCGGCACCAACACAGGTAGTGCGGAGGGAGGAAGTTTGGTTGTCGAGGCGCGGCAAGTGCTGTCGGGCAATCTCATATTTCAAGGCGGATTGTTCAACACGGGTTTGTTGCCGCCGGGCAATTCTCCGGGCATAGTAAACGTTTCTGAGTTCACCCAAGGCCCGGATGGCACCACGCTCATCGAGATCGGAGGAACCGCCGGCCCCGGAATCGATCCCAACGGCTGGGACCAAGTCAATGTTTCAGGGCTCGCTCGGCTGGGTGGCACCGTCCAGATTCAACTTTACGGCGGATTTGTTCCAAGTTTGGGGAACAGTTTCTTGATTTTCACGTGGACGTCCGTCGAAGGCGAATTCGCCAACTGGCTTGGCACCGCGTCGATCCCCGGGCATCCAACCTGGTCGTTCAAGCCGAACTACTCAGCCACCGGCCTGACGCTCACCGTGGTTGAGACTCCCGCTCTCACCGGCGACGCGACTGGCGCAATCAACACCGGACTGGGAACACTGGCGAACGTCAGCAACGCGCTCGAGGGCCTCGAGGCGTTCGCCGAATCGATCCCCTTGATTGGCACCGGCGTTGCCAGCTTGATCGATCCCCAAACAGCAATCCTCAATGCCCTACAGGGCCGGATTTCGTCCTTGCTTGCCACGCTGTCGCGCGTCTCACAGGTGACGTCAGCGATCGAAGGCTGGGACGGCACAAACTACGCCGGATTCACCGCTGAAGTGAAAGGGGTTCTTGGCCACTACGGTTCGTCCGGCGCAGAACCCGTTTGGTGGGACATTAATCTTGAACTGTCGCCTGCGGCGGCAAATCGGTCCCTGCAAAACCTGCTCGGCGCGGTGTTTGGCGCGATGTTCACCGGTAGTCCCACGGTTAATGTTAGCAGTGCCGTTGTGCTGGATATTTCCTTTGGTTATGAGAGCGGGACTGGATTCTTTGTCGGCGTTCGTTCGATTGGATTGCGCGCTCGAATCAATGCGGCCGGTTTGAGCGGGTTTGGCTTCAGTTTCAACACTCCCGGTGGCACCCAGAGCCTGAATGTGAGCGGCGGCTCAATCAATCTCGACGCTGCCGTCCTTGCAACGCCCGACGAAAGCATTCTCACCGGCGGGCGGATAACCCAGTCAACCCTCTCGGCACTTAACCCATCCAACATCGGAAACGCGTTTAACTTGAACAAGATCGGAACACTCGATGCGGCGCTCCCATTGACCGGCTCCCTCAGTTTTGCAGGCTTTTCACTGAGCGGAACCTATGTCGTGCGCATCCAATCCGATGATCTGTTCACACACGCGCCAGAGCTGAGCCTGGGTGTGGCCAGCACCTTGACCATAGCGGGACAAACGCTGAGCGGCACTTTCACGTTCAGGAACACCGGCACGCAAACCGTGCTCCAAGCCGAAAACGTCACCTTCCAGCTCGGCGCGGGCGCAAGCCGTGTCTTGAGCGTGCAGAACGGCTCCGGCACATTCGCTCTAATCGGCGGCGATTTGGCAGGTGTTTTGACCCTCGATTTCGCTCTTGGGCCGGCCATCCCGAACATCACGTTGAGTGCGACAGGGCTGAATTTGGCCCTGAACACCTCTGCAAGCGCTGTTTCCGAAATCGCCGGCACAGTTGTTGACCTGCCCGCAGGACGATATTACCGGGTCCGCGGCCATGGGACCATCGCCCTCACCACTCCCCAGGCCAGCCTGGAAGGCGATTTCGCGTTCGAGCCGCGCGATGCGGATTCGAACCCCGGCAACGGGTACGAAGAAGTTGCCGTCGGCGTCGCCAATTTGTCATTCGGTTTTGGCGATGGCACAAATCCGATCCTGAACGTGACCAATGGCACGGGCGCGTTCGTTTTCCGCAGTCAGGGCGTCGTTGGTTCGGCGTCGGCCACGGTCACCCTCGCAATATCCAGCCTTGGCCTGAGCGGTTCTTTCTCAGTTGCGCTTAACAACTCGAACGCTGCTTACAACCAGACCATCAACGTAAACGGCACCACAGTCACAGTGAACGTGACCGCCGGACCATTCCTTAGAGTGAGCGCCACGAGCGCATCCATCACGGTGCAGGGCATGGGCGTCACAGGCAACTTCACTTTCGAACGCACCCAGACCACAACAGGCGGCGAATGGGTGGTGACAGTTGCCGCGACCGGTCTCTCGCTGAATCTGGGCGCAACAGCGAACAACCTGCTTAGCATTACAGGCGGCAGCGGGGCGTTCATTATCACCGCCTCAAGCCTTGCCGGCACAGCCGGCGCAACAGTTACGCTCAACGTGCCCGGCGTGACTGCCGGGGGCGCATTCGCCGTCAGCATCAACAACTCTGCATCGCCCGTGAGTGAAACAGTCAGTGTGGGCGCATCGACGGTCACCATTGATCTGCCTGCCGGCCCTTACCTGCGCGTCAGTGGCACGGGCGTTTCGCTCGGTTTCCTTGGAGCCACATTAACCGGCAACTTCGCCTTCGAGCAGCGCACTTCTCAAAGCGGCTCCCGCATGATAACCGTGACCGCAAGCTCGGTGAGTTTCAATTTCGGGACCAGCCTCCTCACGTCCGATAACGGCAGCGGGTTCTTTGCGATCAACGACGCCGGTATTGCTGGCAAGGGCTCGATAACCGTCCATGTGAACGCTTTCGGCACCGGGTTCTCACACACATTCGACTGGGCCTTCAACACGACGGGAAGCCCGGTCAACCAGGTTTTCGGCAACCCGAGTGCACTTGATCTGCCCGCCGGCCCCTTCAACAAACTCGATTCAGGACCAACGCCAATTAGCATCAATGTCCCAATCGGCAGTTACACCCAATCGATTTCCGGGCGTTTCATCATCACCCTTGTCAACGGAACACCGGGGTACCTCACCGTCGCGGCCTCCGACGTGAGCGCTCTGATCGGCTCGGGGACGATCGGACTGCAGGTTTCACAAGGGTCAGGCGCGTTCGTGATCTACTCATCGGGCATTGCGGGCGAGGTCAAAGTGCAGTCCGCCAGCCTGAGCGGTGCAGGCGTGTTGAACATCACCGCTCAAAACCTCAAGCTGCAGCTCAATAACACCGGCGCTGACGTTGGCAGCCCCAGCCCCGTCGTGGTGCCGATCAACGATAACCCCGCCGACAACGTGTCGATCAAGTTCTCCGGCTCGTACTACCACAACTACCTCGCAGTAGCCGGAACAGCGGAAATCACCGGCATCGTCGGAGCCATCACCCTTGGCGGCAACTTCGTCATCGAACGAGCCCAAATCGACACCAACGGCGATTCCATCCCCGAGTCGGTCTTCAAGCTCGGCGTGACCGACCTGCATTTCTCGCTCAACGCCGGTTCGCTCAGCGTTGTCTCTTTCGACCACGGCACCGGAGCAATGGTACTTTCGAGTGCAGGGCTCGCAGCCGAAGCCGATTTGCAGTTCGAGACCGGTTTGGTCCAGTTGAGCGGCACCATCGGGTTGAAACTCAA
>JARYMD010000195.1 GCA_029907285.1 Verrucomicrobiota bacterium
ACAAGGTCTTGGAGTGGCACATCGACTTTTTCGACCACATACCCCTCGGCCTGCATGCGCACATAGGTCTGCTCAGCAATCAAGAGCCATTCGTCGTAAGTCTCCGCCAATGTCTCAGCATCTACGGCAAGACTCCTGAGCAGTGGCCATTCATGCCTCCGGTACCATGCAACGCCTGTCAATATCCCAGCCATGATGTTTCAAATTCGTGCCCGCCGATCAAAGCCGCATTGCAAAACCCGGCGCCACATCAAGTCAAGCCCGAAAACTCCCGCCGCGAAGATTTGACGCTGCACGCAAAGACGGGTACTCTAATTCGCGGAGACAAGTTCTCTTTCGCAAATTTGCTTTCCTGTCAGGAAGACAACAGCGTACTGGATTTTTGAGTTATGACACAAGAGACACAAATGTCGCATCGCCGACCCTCAGCATGGCGGCACTTCCCGATCCTGGCCGCCGTGGTGATCGTGGTCCTGTTGGCACTGTACTTCGTGCTTTCCAGCAGCGCATTTCTCAAGGCAGTCGTCGTCCCGCGAGTGGGAAAGGCTCTCAACGCCAAGGTGACCGCCGACAAGGTCTCCCTAAGTCCGTTCAGCAAGCTTGTAATCGAAAACGCCAAAGTCGAAACAACCGGCTTGGAACCGGTGATTCAAGCAGACCGGATGTCCGTAAACTACAGCTTGTTTCAACTAATTGGCGGCACCATTGCCCTCCAAGACATCACGGTCAACGGCGCAAAAATCCGCGTCATTCAACAGCCCGACGGCAAGAGCAACCTCGATTCGCTGATGCAAGCGCGCGCCGCGGAGACAAAACCGGCCCCAGCCGCAGGCGCAAAACCAACAGCAATTGATATCGGCAAAATCACCGTCACGAAAGGTCTCATCGCATACACCCAACTCAGCAAGGATTCATCAAGGCAGACAACCGAACTGTCCGATGTCGAGTTGACCATCGAACAGCTCCGCAATGCGCAACCGGGCAAACTCGCATTCACGGCGTCCATCAACCAGTCAATCACGCCCCCACCAGCTTCAACAAACCAACCTTCCACGCTCTCCGCCAAACTCGACGGAAAATTCGAGTTCAACCTCGACGCAAATCTGGTTCCTTCAAGCATCAAGGGCGACGCGCGGCTTGCCGTCGCCAACACAGCGGGGGCGTTTACCGACCTCGCCAGGCTCTCCGGCCAATTCATATGCGAAGTTACCCCGACCGAAGTGCGCGAAGTCGCACTGCGCTTCGAGCGTGAAGGACAACGCCTGGGCCAGGTGCGCGCCCGCGGGCCTATCGACCTGGCCAAACGCGATGCACGGCTCACACTCGAAATTTCAGGAATCGACCGTCACGTCCTCAATCTGTTCGGCGCGCCATTCGGACTCGATTTCGGCGATGCCACAATCTCAGCCTCGGCGCTGCTCGATGTGAGCCAGCGCATGAGCGCAATCGCAGCAACAGGCAAGGGCACGGTATCCAAGTTCGGTCTCAGGCGCGCCAACACCGCAACGCCTCCCGTCGATATCGACTTCGAGTACCAGGCCAATCTCAACCTCAATGAAAGTTCCGCCATCGTTCACAAGTTCAGCCTCCTCGGCAAATCAGGGAACCAGGAATTGGTCCGCGCAAGCCTTGACCGCGCACTCAACCTGTCATGGGGCAAAACCGTTCATGGCCTCAACGAATCTGTCGTGTCAATCGCAATAACGAACCTTCGGCTCCAAGACTGGCAAATGCTTGTCGGCACAAACGTCCCCGCCGGCACCATCACCGCTTCAGCCAAAATCACTTTCCAAAACGACGGGCGCCGAATCCCCATGGAAATCACCCTCGACGCCAAAGACATTTCAGCCAGCTTTGGCACCAACCAGTTCGCGCGCGTGCGCGGCGCAAACGTCCGCCTCGAATCAACCGCGCTCATGACCGATTTCAGGTCAATTCTCGCTGATCACTACAAACTCGAGATGAGCGAAGGCAACGCCAAATTGTTCACCGCCACAGGTTCGGCCGGCTACGACCTCGTCAGCCAAAACGCCAACCTCCAGATCAACCTCGAGACAGACCTCGCTGCCACACTCAAGAACCACCCCGTGCCAGATGTCACAATCGCCTCCGGCCGTGCCTCCGTCAACGCCCTCATCGCACAGGAGAAAAACCAACAACAGGTCAGCGCAAAACTCGCCATCGCCGCCTTCACCGGTGGCTACAGGGATTTCCTCATCACCAACTATGAGGCCAACATCGAATCTGATGTCGAACTGACAGCCAATTACCTCAATATCAGGCGGCTCGCCCTCGGCGGAAGACAGGTGGGCACTTCCGGTGGATCGATCGAATTGTCCGGCCGCTACGACCGCGTCCTAACAAATGCTGAATTGAACGTCACTCTGCTCGGTATCAACCAGAACTGCTTGCAGCCCATCCTCGCCAGCGCAATCGCCCCCCGCCAACTGCAGTCCATTTCGATCAACGGCTCAGCCACGGCAAAGTACAAGGCAAGCGCGGAAACAACCGTCAAACTCGACACCGAAATCAACCAGTTGCTCTTGTCGTCGCCCGACGGAACCAAAACACCCCCGATGGACTTCAAAATCAACCTCGACGCCGCAAGCACCGCCCCAAACCGCTACGAGGTCAGAAAGCTCGAGTTCGCTCTTCCCCAAACGCCAAAAGCCAGGAATGTCATCCAATTGCAGGCAAAACTGGACCTTTCACCCACAAACGCCACCCCCACAACAATGAACATCACCTCAGACGCGCTCGACATCAGCCAGCTCTACGACGCGTTCGTGATGACATCGACCAACCAACCCCAACCATCCCCTGCCACGGCTCAAGAAACCGAACCCGGACCAATCAACCTGCCAATATCCACTCTCACAGCCGACCTTAAAATCGCCAAACTGATTCTGCGTGAGCTGACCGCAACCAACGTCACGGCCACCGCACAACTCAACCGCGGCGTGCTCAAAATCGATCCCTGCAATCTCCTCCTCAACGGCGCGCCCGTGTCCGCAACAGCAACTGTCGATCTCACAAAAACCGGGTACGTGTACGAAGTCTCCGCCACTGCAACCAATCTGCCGATCGAACCTCTCATGAGCCTTTCAACCACTCCGTCCCAGATCGTCGGTGGCAACCTCTCAGGCTCAATCCAAATCAAAGGCGCCGGAATCACAGGACCAAGCCTGCAGAAAAACCTCGCTGGCAAGTTCGATTTCGGCAGCACAAACCTCAACATCCCGGTCGCTCAGGTGAAAAGCCCGATCCTCAAATCCGTGATCAATGTGATACTCGGCCTCCCTGACCTCGTAAGGCGCCCAGACGCCGCCTTGGCAAACCTTCTCGGCACGTTGACAGGCACCCGCACAGCCACAACAAACTCATGGATCGACCAGTTAACCCAGGCGCCAATCGATACTCTCAAAGTGCAGGGCGCCGCCGGCGATGGCAGCATCCAAGTCGCCCAAGGTTTCGTCCAAAGCGCTGCTTTCCAGGCCGACGCCCGCGGGACAATCACCCTCGCCTCTGTTCTGACAAACTCTACTCTCGAATTGCCCGTGACAGTCCATTTGCGCCGCAGCCTCGCCGAGAAAGCCTCGCTCCTCCCCGACGGAGCACCCACAAACGCCGTTTACGTCAAACTCCCGGATTTTCTTACCGTCAAAGGAACGGTCGGCGATCCAAAGACCGACATCAACAAGCTCGCGCTCGCCTCGCTCACTCTTAAAGCCGGCGCGGGCATCGTCGGCCAAACCGGCAACGCCGCAGTGGATAAAGCAGCGGGCATCGTCGGCGCCGTCGGCAACCTCCTCGGAGGCGTCACCGCGCCCAAAACCAATGCGCCATCCGCCACAAACACAAACCCCCCACCAACCAAACCCGCACTCCCAATCAACCCTCTGGACCTGTTCAAACGAAAATGAACGCCGCCCTCGAATACATCAAAACAAACCAGTCACGATTCATCGACGAGCTCTGCGATTATGTGCGTTTCCCCAGCGTTTCTGCGCAACAAGAGCATCGCCAGGACATGAAATCGTGCGCCAATTGGATCGCCACCCAATGCAAGAGCATCGGACTTGACACTGCAATACACCAAACCAAAGGACACCCAATAGTGGTCGCTTCCACCCCGGCCAAACACGCCGATTCAAAGCCGCATTTCCTCGTTTACGGCCACTACGACGTGCAGCCGCCCGACCCGATCGATCTCTGGCGCACCCCACCCTTCGAGCCGCGCATCCAAGGACGCTCCCTTTTCGGCCGCGGCGCCAGCGACAACAAAGGCCAGCATCTCGCCCATTTGAAAGCCGTCGAAGCCATGCTGCGCACCGGCACCGAACTGCCCTGCCATCTGACCTTCGTAATCGAAGGTGAAGAGGAGGTCGGCAGCCGGAACCTCGCCGAGTTCCTGGCCGCCAACAAATCACGGCTCCGATGCAATGCTGTCGTGGTTTCCGATACCGGAATGCCCGCGCCCGAAATGCCCGCCCTCACTTACGCCCTGCGCGGAGTCGCCGCCATCGAAGTCAAAGTCACCGGCCCCAGCCGCGATCTTCACTCGGGCATATTCGGCGGGTCGGTTGAAAACCCTGCAATGGCGCTCTGCCGGTTGCTCGCTTCCGTCCGGGACAGGAACGGCCGCATCCGAATCCCGGGTTTCTACGACGACATCAAACCGCTAACAGCATTCGAACGACGCCAGCTCGCACGGTTGCCTTTCAACGCTCGCGAGTATGCCAGGTTCCTTGGCGTTCCCGCCTTGTTCGGCGAAAAAGGGTACACTGCGTGGGAACAGCGCACCGCACGGCCAACCTTCGAGATCAACGGCCTCACCAGCGGTTACCAGGGCGAAGGCAGCAAAACAATCATTCCTTCAACCGCAACCGCCAAAATCACGCTCCGTTTGGTTCCAAATCAGGACCCCGAACGTGTCACACGCCTTGTCTGTGATTACCTCAAGAAAACCTGCCCCAAAACTGTCCAACTCGAACTCAAGACAGGCCACGGCGGTCAGCCTTACTTGTTCTCTCCGACAAGCCCTCTCGCAACAGCAGCGTTGGCCGCGCTTGAAACCGCCTTCGGAAAAAAGCCAGTCCTGCTGCGCGAAGGCGGCTCCATCCCAATCGTCACCGATTTCAAAAGGATTCTGGGCGCAGACACTTTGATGTTGGGCCTTGCGTTGCCGGACGACAACGCGCATTCCCCAAACGAGAAGTTCAACCTCGACAATTTCGCCGCCGGCATGCGCATGGGCGTCCATCTCTGGCCCGCCCTCGCCAAGGCGTGCTCATCCAACAGCTAGCCCGGAAATCACCTTGTCATTTCAGCCACGAGTTCATTGACTTTGTCAGGGTATTTGGCGCCGAGGTTCATCGTCCCGGTAACATCCGTGTGGAGGTTGTAAAGCTCCACCGCCGCCTCGCCAGACTTCGGCTCCGAACCGACCTGTCGGCAACGCTGTCCTGTTGAGAACACCCAACCTTCAACGCTCAACTCGCAACGCTCAACAAAGTCGCGGGTTTGCCACACCAATGGCTTCGCCCGCCCCCGGCCGTTAGAGTCCCGCCTTTGGGCGGCTCTTGAAAACCAGCACTCAATGTGCAGCAACACCTTTGAACGTTGAGCGTCGAGCGTTGTACGTTGAACGTTCCCAAGCAGACGCCCAGCCGGGTGAACCGATCTGAACGCTCAGCGTCCAACGTTTAACTCGCAACGTTCAACGGAGCCGCGGGTTGGCTAAACGAGTCGCATTATCCGCCAACACCCAGCCCCGTAGGGGCGGCATCTTTGTAGCACGCCAGCTCCTGACAACCTCATGAGCCCCGTAGGGGCGGCATCAAACCGACCGTCCCGCCAACGCAGCCAACCGGTTTGTGCATGCGCGTTTGGTGCGATGCCGCTCCTACCGAGGTCGTCCGGTTTGCGGTCCGCCCCCTACAAATATGCCGGCGCTACGGGCCTTGGCTCTGATCAATTGGTTCGGACACGGCAACACCATGGCATGTTCATCGCCGAATGCTCCACGTTGCCGGGCTGCGTCTCGCAAGGCAAGACCCGTGACGAAGCCATCGTCGAAGTCCCGCTATGAGCCTCTCATCGGCGGTGAGACCGTAGAGGCGATAGACATGCTGGTCTATCTCCCGCTCCCAGGCGCTGCTGTCCATCCCCGGGTCCGCCCACTTCGCCGGCAAATTCGCAGAAGGCATCTGCCGGCCAATGCGAATCTGGTCCACCAGCAGAACTGGGGCAGCTCTACTCTTCGGGTTGATCGTCACAACGGCTTGTAGTATGAGCGACGACGGCATTAAAAAGAATCAGGGACGGAGACAAAATCATGGCCGCGCCAGACAACAAGCAGCAGCGATTACAGGCGCATTTGACGAAGGTGTTGCAGGAAATGCAACAAGCACAGCAAGGCACGAAAAGCCGACAGGAACTTATCAAGCGCATTGAAAACCTCGATCCCGAAGAACCACGTCGTCTGCCGGCATACGTGGCAAATGCCCATCACACCGCCATTGTTCTCAGCACTGCAGAGATTGTTCCGCTTGGCGATGCGCTCGCGACGATTGGCAAGGTCAAGAACCTTGATCTCACAATTCATACCTTTGGCGGCTCCGGGGAGATTGCCGGGAAAATCGTGGAAATGTGCGGGAGTCGTTGTGCGGGGGAATTTCGCGTAGTCGTGCCAAACATGGCGAAAAGCGCGGGCACGCTGATCGCGCTGGGCGCAGACAAAATCGTGATGGGCTACTGCTCCGAACTCGACCTGATTGACCCGCAAATCCGCATCGTCGTCAGCAACGCGCCGCAACTGGTATCCGCGTGGACGTTCATTCGCGCCGGAGTTTGGAGTGCGCAGAGCTTGCTCTCGGCTCGGCATGGAGCATTGAAAGAGACAGTAGCTTTCGTGTTCCACAGCGAAAGCGCCGGCAAGCCGGACGCACTCCAAACGCTTCGCGACCAACACGCCGGGGGCCTGATTGGTCGCGCCAGTCCGGGCGTCGCGCTCAGGTTGACGCCGATGCGCGGCAGCGGGACAGGCCGCCTCATGCACCTGCCTGCGCCGAGGCCTCGGCAGGCAGGCCGCCTCCCGCTCCCCGGCCGTCAACTCCAACAGCTCAAACACCACCTCGTCCAACCCTCGCCGTTAGCCGTATTTCCTGGATGGCTTTTCGCGGACAACAAGCGGGTTAGTTGTCGAGGCCAGACCTTCAAGCACCACGGCGGGAGGTTTGCCAGAGCCGAGCACTTCCTTGGCGTCCACAATCTCAATGCCCACGAGTTTTTCCCCCTCGCCGATGTTGAGGGCGACTTCTTCATTCAATCGCACCGTGCGGCATTCGCGCTTGCCTTCAGCGAAACGGATGTAGAGCCCGTCAATTTCTGGGTCTTAGCCCGGATATTTCATACTTAAACTAATAATTTGGCCGGCAAGTGCGGCCGGAGGCTTGATTTTACTGACGTTCCTGCACTCTTGCCCGCGGTCCTTGCCACAGACAGAGTGTCGGGAGATCAAGGCTGCTTGGACCAGCGGCTCTTGGCCCCGGGAGCCGCAGCACACGGGCGCACCAAGTGCAGCTCTCCCCGGTCCAGCAGTTCCCATTCGACAGTCTCGCCACCCTGCAGTCCAATGGCCGCCGCCAATGGCAGCGGAACATTGACATAGAAACGCGCAGCCCGGGTCTTGGAACGAATAACCTGCACTTTTATCGAATATTTTGCTTGCATTTTGTGGATATCCTATAGAGTATCTCCATGCCGGCAACCAAAAACAGTCAAAACTCGCAAAACCAGCCCATGCTCTTCACCGACCTGGGCCCGCGCAAGGTCGTGGCCGACTTCTCCGGCGGCACACTCTCAAGCGACGGCGGCACGCTGCTGCTGCGTCAAGTGGACCTGAGCCTGCGCTTGACCAGCTCGTTGGCCGCTTGCTTTTACGACGCCCGCGATCAACGCTTTGTTGACCACAGCCTGCCAGAGCTTCTGGCCCAGCGCATTTATGCCACAGCTCTGGGCTACGAGGACCTCAACGATCACCAGCGGCTGCGGCTGGATCGGCTGCTGGCATCAGCCTGCAACAAAACCGATCCTCTGGGCCAGTACCGTTTCAATCCAGAGCACCGGGGCATTGCACTGGCCAGTGCCAGCACGCTCAACCGGCTGGAATTGTCCAATAACAAGTTCAGCCGCTGCCACAAGGTGCCGCATTCTCCCGCCAAGGTCGAGGCCTGCCTGCT
>JARYMD010000196.1 GCA_029907285.1 Verrucomicrobiota bacterium
GGTGGCCCATGTTGACGGTTTCACCACAGACTTCGCATTGCTCGAGGCCGCGCAGCTTGAAGTCGAGCCGGTACACGGGAGCGGCTGGTTCGGTGGGCAACCCCTCGATTTCAGCGGCTGTTGCGCGGGCAAGATCGGCTCCGTCGGGCAGTTGGTTTTTGTCATGGTCGGTACAACGCGGGTCCATGCCAATGTCTGTTTCCTCTTCGGTGGTGAGCAAATCCCCGTCGGGATCGGCGTCCGGTCCGAGTTGGAGCCAGTGAGGGTCGATGGGCGGCATGGAGGGGCTGCCATGGAGCGCTGTTTGCGGAAACGTCAGGGCGGCTGCCACGGCTGCTGCCAACGCGAGTGATCGTTTGACGTTTCGGGATGAGGTTGGTTTTGGAAGTTTGGTGCGGACGTTGTGCTTTCCGCGGAACAATTGTCTGCACTGGCGGTAAACGCGCCGATATTCGGGCAGTAACGCGGGCGTAATCTTGCAGCCATCGCAGGCCCAGTGAAACGGAATGCGCTGGTCGGCGCAGCGCAACGAATTGGGCGCGTAACCGCGGGTGATGTAACTCTCGACGCAGCAAGCCGGATAGCCAAACGTGCGGCCCTCAAACCGCATGTCATCCGGTGTGCGCTCGAGGGTTTTGTTGTCGAAGCGCGCAGCGTATTCGGACAGAACAACGTCCGAGCGGGCGAAAATGATTTCTGGAATGCGTTTGCCCGACCTTGTCCGGCGATGGATCACGCGCGTTTTGAATCCGGCTGCTTGCAAGACGTGCTGATGATCAGGGTTTGAACAGTTTTCAAGCCGGCTCATTGGCTTGAGCCCTGCACATGTGAGCAGGGTCAAGTAGGCCGGTTCAAACCCAAGCCGCACCAACTCGCAGGACGGCTGCATACTAATCCTTTTCATTGTTACCATCGAGTCACTGTTCTGGTTGGCATTGAATGTCCATATCTGGCCGTATCAAAGTTCTCTACCATTCACGCAGGCGGTAGAAAGCCTGTGGAACATGCTTTGGTCCCTCTGGATCATCGAAAGTGAGATCGACGGTTATCGGGCTGACGGCTTTCCACGGGCCGACGACAGAAGTTGCTTTTTCCAGTTGCCGGAGTTTTCCAGTGGTTTTCCAGTGCAAGCGGATGGCACCATCCGGAAGCAATTCCATTCCCGTGCAGCGCGCAACACCCGCAGGCAGAGCAATCGCGTCGCTTACGATGAAAACCGAGTCCAATCCAAAATCGGCCAGTTCTTCCAGCGGCTGGAAGTTCCGGAGCAGGTCGTAATTTCGATAAACAATCTCGCCGCGGTCGCTCAAAAGATCCCCATGGCGGACTATCCCCAATGAAGCGTCCTGCAAAGTTTCCTCGAGAGAAAACCAGATTTCACCGCTGGGCCAGACATACACTGCATCGAGCCCGAAATCCATGGGAATTGGTGGCGGATGGAACTTCGCAAGGAGCTGTTCTTGGGTTTTGACGATCACTCCTTTGTTCGAAAGCAGGTCGCCACGCCTGATCGTCGCGGCGAGGCTTTCGGAAAAGAACTCGCTTTTGACGGAGAAGTAAATCTCACCCGAATCGAAAACCTGGAGCGCATCAAGGCCCGGATTAACAACTGGTGGCATTGGCCGAAACGGCGCGATCAGCTCAGAGTAAGCAGCAATCACCCTGCTGCGATCGGAAAGCACATCGCCGTGGCTAATGAACCCAAGTGTTTCGCTGAATGCGTCTTCTTCGATCGAGAAAGCGACTTCGCCACCGGGGAGAATGTCCACGCAGTCCAGTCCAATGTCCGGAGGATCAGGAGACGGCATCAGCCCGAGGCGTCCCCTGAGATATGTGTCGAGCAGGACCAGCCGGCCAGTGTCAGAAACAAGGTCGCCTCCGCGAACGTGTTCTGCCGGGGCAGGTTGAACACCCGGGGTGAAACCATGAGAGGTCGAAAACCAAACCTCACGAATGGGAGCGGCAACGAATGTCATCCGGAAAAACTGCATCGGGTTGCCGTCAGCCTGGTCGAGGGCAATTTCGATCAGGGGCCAGCCGCGTGTCACGTGAGACGGATTGTTTGTAAATGTGCAGGGCCTGGTCGTGGAACCGTCGTCAACGTGAACCTTGAGGCTCATGGACTGAACCAGGGCCACTTCACCGCCCACTTGATACGTGCCGGTGCCGCTGATTTTGTAGTACAACCCGGGCGGTGTGCCGGCACGAAAAGATATGTCTTCGACCGCGTACGTTGAGAACAGAGGGTTTTCCTCGACAAGCCGCAACGAGAATGTCCCTTCCATCGGCAACAGATAAGTTGGACGTCCGCACGTCATGCAGTCGTCGATGAACTGTGCGCCTGGCAGCAGCCGATATTGCCATGCTGGCGCAGAAGGCGTATCCCATGTCGAACCGGATTTGCGGGCTGCTTCGAGGTTGGTGAAGCGTGGACTGTTTTGAGCGCCGGATTCCCGGGTCGTTTGTGCATTTGCGTCCGGCAACCCAAACAACAATAAAAAGGCAGCCAAGACCGCTTGTGTGTCTGGCACGCTGAATCTGGATGTGATCATTGGAATTCTGGTGTATTTGGAGCTTTGCGTCATGACATCGGGCCTTAACCCAGCCTCGAATATCATATTGCCAAGTCCATTGCACAACAAGCTGAAATTTGACCTGAATAGAGTGTCAGGCTCGATGTTCGGGCGTCATCGTGCCGGAGGTTTGGTTGTTCTGAGATGGAGCCCCCAACTATTGGCTCTAGCCCGCATAATTCATACCCTGAGCAGTCTGCGAAACGGGTGTCTTCAAGCGACCAAGGAATATGGGGCCCCGGAAATCTCACCGGAATGAAGCTTTGGGTGTCTTGGGTTTGTCAAGCGGTGAGATTTCCGGGCTAGGATTGCCTCCTTCGGTAGTGCATCACTTTGAAACCCGGTCCTTCAAAGACCAGCTCGCCCGCGTCAAACAAGTGCTCGAAGGGCGGGAAGAAACTGTCGCCATCAACAATCTGTTCAACAACGGTTAGGAAAAGGTCTGAGCAGCGCGGCAGCGCCGTTGTGTACACCTGAGCGCCCCCGCATATGAATATGTCGCGCTGATCATTCCCAAGGCCGATTTCATCGAGGCTCGCCACTGTTCTTACCCCGGGATGCGCAAATCCTGTTCGGCTCAGGACTATTGTCTCCCGGCCCGGCAGAGGGCGTCCTATCGACTCAAACGTCCGCCTGCCCATGACCAGCACATGCCCCATTGTGGTTCTCTTGAACCACTTGAATTCCTCCGGTATGTGCCACGGAATTCGGCCTCCGCGTCCTATGACGCGGTTGAGAGACATGGCGCCGATAGCCTTAAATGCTTTCACTGAAAGGTGGTTACACCGACTCGTTTGGCTCTGACCGGACCATGTTTGCAGCCCGCTTGGATTTGGGGCCGTTTGCCAATTCCAATGAGACCGTGACTCGGCCCAGCCGTGCCAGTCATATTCCATACCAGAGAACCCGCGCCCGTGCCATTTCAAAAAGCCCCGACCAAGTCGTGTGCGGTTCCATGAACGGTAGGACGCGCCGTCCCGCTGAGCCGGAATCAGAACAGAGCGAACAAATCCTGCGTGCGCGGAGCACCCGTCCTGCCTTATGCGCGGTTTCATGAAAGGCAGATACAACAACGAGCCTGGCACTTTATTCGCGCTGAAAAAACGACAGCGAGCCTGGCACTCTATTCGCGCTTGCCAGTGTCGGGGTTTTCAGTTACTAAAAAACGCCATGAATCGCCGCGGTTTTCTTCGGATGGGCGCCGCCACAGGGCTGGCCGTGACGGCTGCAAGTTACCTGCCAATAACCTTCGCCGCAGAAAAAACCAGACGTGTTGGCCTCATAGGTACCGGATGGTACGGCAAGAGCAGCCTCTTCCGGCTTCTGCAGGTCGAACCGGTCGAAGTGGTGTCGCTGTGCGATGTTGACCGGCGAATGCTGGCAGAAGCGGCAGAAATGGTGGCCGAGCGGCAAAAATCGCGGAAAAAGCCGCGCACGTACAGTGATTGGCGGGAAATGCTCAAGGAGAAGGACCTTGACATTGTCATGGTTTCGACCCCGGATCATTGGCATGCCCTGCCATCGATCGCTGCAATGCAGGCCGGCGCCGACGTGTACTGCGAGAAGCCAATTTCGGTCGATGTCGTCGAAGGCCAGGCAATGCTCGCTGCCGCAAGAAAGTACGGGCGCGTCGTACAAATCAATACTCAACGCCGCAGCACGCCGCATCTGATCGAGGCGCGCGACAGGATTTTACGCGAGGGCAAACCCGGGAAGATCGCTCACGTGGAAATATGCTGTTACTGGCACATGCGTGCCCGCGAGAACCCGCCCGATACAGAGCCGCCCGAGTATCTGGATTATGAAATGTGGACCGGGCCGGCGCCAATGCGGCCTTACAACAAGCTTGTCCATCCGCGCAGTTGGCGCGCATTCATGGAGTACGGCAACGGCATCGTCGGTGACATGTGCATTCACATGTTTGACATGGTCCGGTGGCTGCTCGAATTGGGCTGGCCCAAGCGAATCTCATCCAGTGGCGGCATTCTTGTGGACAAGGCAAGCAGGGCAAACATTACCGACACTCAAATCGCCACTTTCGACTACGGCGATCTCCAGGTCGTTTGGAAGCATCGGACATGGGGCGAAGCGCCAGACCCCAAATACCCGTGGTCAGCAACAATCTACGGCGACAAGGGAACGCTCAAAGCCAGTGTTTTCAGCTACGATTTCACGCCTTTGGGCGGGGGCGAACCCGTGCACGGCGAGGCAATTTACGAATACGACAAGTATCCGGAGGATCGCACCGAAAAAGACCTCGAGCGCCATTGCGCAGCGCCAATGCGCCGGCACTGGCAGAACTTTCTTGCTGCAGTTGATTCACGCACGCGGCCCGTGGCGGACATCGAACAGGGTTTCATCTCGAGCGCGTCATGCATTTTGGCGAACATCGCCATGAGCGTCGGCCGCACACTGCAATACGACCCGGAGAAAGGTATCGTGACCGACGACCCGGAAGCGACGCGGTTGCTGAAGCGTCCTTACCGTTCGCCGTGGGTGCACCCTGATCCGGCCGCGGTGTGAGCGTTGCTGTTCTGTGCGGCGCCGAGGATTTTGTGTTCTGCGATCTGGAATGATACCCGCATACCTGTGGCCAGTCCCAACCGTTTATAATCTTCCTTTGTCAACCGGGCATATACGCGGGCGCCAGAAGGCAGTTCAAGGTCCAGCCGCATCATAATGCCGAGGAAATACGTGTGCCTGATCACTGCCTGACACCGATACTCATCGGTCGAGGGCGAAACCCGGACATTATAGGGCCGGAACCCAACGCGCACTTTGTCGCCGTCTTTGTACCCAGGGGCAGGGAACGCAATCTGATCCAAACACGCCATGCCGTTGCGAACTTCGAGTTCGATTACGTTCATGACGCCGATGAACCTTGCCACGAACTCGTTGGCGGGCTGTTCATAGACCTCTTGGGGAGAACCCACCTGCTCGAGACAGCCGCAATTGAGGATGCCAATGCGGATGGCGACTTCCATGGCTTCTTCCTGGTCATGCGTGACGAACAGCGTTGTAACGTTGAACTGGTGATGCAGTCGTACCAGCCATTCGCGCAGTTCCTGGCGAATCTTGGCGTCAACCGCCCCAAACGGTTCGTCCAGCAACAGAACGTCGGGTTTGGGCGCAAGCGCGCGCGCGATTGCCACGCGCTGTCGCTGGCCGCCTGAAAGTTGGTGCGGATAACGGTGGCCAAGCTGCTCGAGCCCGAACAATTGCATCAATTCCTCGACACGCTCTCTTGCGGCACGGCGTTTCCATTTCTTGACGCGAAGTCCAAAAGCGATGTTTCGGTACACGGTCATGTTCTTGAACAGCGCATAGCTCTGGAACACGAACCCTATGTTTCGCTTCTGCACAGGCAGGTCGTTCACACGATGGCCGCGAATGAAGATGTCACCGGAAGTCGGCGTTTCCAGTCCGGCAATCAACCTGAGCACTGTTGTTTTGCCGCCGCCGCTCGGCCCGAGCAAAGCCACCAGCTCGCCTTCGTTCACGACAAAAGAAAGGTCGTTTACAGCGATCGTGTCGCCGAACCGCTTCGTCACGTTTTTGAGCGCAATACTCAAGTTGACTTCGTGCGAGTTGTTCGGGCGTCCGAAGTGGCGCGCTCAGCTCTGGCATAAACCCGCTGAGTATGCCATTCGAACGCCGTCTTGATTGCGAGTGTGACAAGAGCCAGCAGCGCCAGAATGCTCGCCACGGCAAATGCTGCGGTCGAATTGTACTCCTGGTACAACTTCTCCACCCGGAGCGGGAGCGTATCTGTCAGACCCGTAATATGCCCCGAGACCACTGAGACTGCGCCGAACTCGCCAAGCGCACGGGCGTTACACAGGATCACGCCGTACAGCAGCGCCAGTTTGACCGACGGAAGCGTCACATGCCAGAACGTCTGCCAGCCGCTTGCCCCAAGGGTCAACGCCGCCTGTTCCTGTTCGTTGCCTGCGGACTGCATGACGGGGATCAACTCCTGCGCCACGAACGGCAAGGTCACGAATGTGGTGGCCAACACCATGCCCGGCACTGCATAAATAACCTGGATGTTGTGCGCATCCAGCCACGGTCCCAAATACCCGCGCAAGCCAAACAGCAACACAAACATCAGACCGGTGACAACCGGTGAGACTGAGAACGGAAGATCAATGAGCGCAACCAACAGGGATTTCCATCTGAACTCGAACTTTGCGATGGCCCATGTCGCTACGATGCCGAAAATGAGGTTCAGTGGGACAGTAATTGCTGTGATCGTGAGCGAAAGCTTGATGGCCGAGACCGTGTCGGGATCCACCAACGCACCATAAAATACTGTCCAGCCCTTTTCGAAAGCCTTTGCAAAAACGTTCAACAACGGCAAAAACAGAAACACCAGCGCGAAAAGCATCGCAATCACCACCAACAAAAACCGTCCCGCGCCCGAACCCGATCCTGCCACGCGCGGTGGCGATCCTCTGGCAGTTTGGCGTTCAGTTATCATGAGTTGCCAGTACGGTCCGTGTTCACCGATTGAATCTGTTGGCCCAAAGCTGAAGTTTGTTTATCCCGGCGAGAATCAAGAAGGACACCACCAATAACACCACTGCTATTGCCGTGGCACCGTTGTAATCGTATTCCTCGAGTCGAATCACGACCAGAAACGGCGCTATCTCGGTCCGGAATGGAAGGTTCCCGGAAATAAAGACTATCGAGCCGTACTCGCCCACAGCGCGCGCGAATGCCAGAGTGAAACCGGTTAGCACGCCAGGAAGCAGCGTCGGCGCAATTATCGTCAGGAACGTCCGAAGCCGGCTTGCGCCCAGGATGGCAGCCGCTTCCTCAACGTCGCGCTCGAAGTTCTCGAGCATGGGCTGCAGCGTCCTTACCATGAACGGCAGACCGACAAACGTAAGCGCTATTACAACGCCGGCCCGCGTGAAAGCCCCGTGGAACCCCAAAGGCACCAGAAATCGCCCCAGCCAACCGTTCTCAGCGAACAGACTCGCGAGAGTAAGACCAGCCACGGCCGTTGGCAAAGCAAACGGAAAATCAACCAGCGCATCCACCCAGCGGCGCCCCGGAAACTCATAACGCACCAGCACCCACGCCAACAATGTGCCAAACACTGCGTTGACGAACGCTGCAACAAACGACGCCCCAAATGTAAGCCGCAGCGCCGCTATTGCGCGCGGCGTGCTCACAAGACGAAAAAACTCGCCCGGCGACAACTCGAGGGCTTTCAGTGCAAGGGCGGCCATCGGAATGACCACGATAACGCCAAGGTAGAACATCGTGTACCCGAGCGTGAACCGAAACCCGGGCAAAGCACTGAAATGGCGTTCGGCGCTGCGCATCGCGGCGCCAAGTTTAGCCGACGGTCACCGCGTCGCCAACACGGAAGTGCTCGTGGCAACCAACCCCTTCCGTTATGTGCGCCTTCACTTCGCGGCTCGCAGACTACCCTTGTTCCGATCTGGTGCTGACGAAATGCGCTGGCCCGCATATTTCATACCCTGAGCAGTCTGCGAAACGGGTGTCTTCAAGCAACCAAGGAATATGCGGACCCCGGAAATCTCACCGGAATGAAGATAAGGGGACAGGCACGAATGTCGCTTAGATTAGGCCCTTGATTTTCGCGGGTTGTTTTTCCAG
>JARYMD010000197.1 GCA_029907285.1 Verrucomicrobiota bacterium
AACTCTTTACATCTTCGGCCCGGTGCCGGAAAACGGGCAAGGAGCCGTAAAAGTAGATCACTTGCCCCTCCTGGCAACAGACTCCAAGATCACAACTTAACTGTGTCACCCCAGCAGGAAAAACAGGTAGCTGCAATTGCGCCATGACCAGAGTCTGCCGCCATGCCAATGGGCAATTCCAGCAAAAACGGGGTCATGTGAATTTCTGCCCGGGCCGGCGCCGGTCTCTGATTTCCTTGTCTTGGAACAGCGTCAATCCCCGCGATTGACGGGCTCGCAATCAACCTTCGCCTCTTGCGACAACGTTTAATCGGGATCAGGAACTCTGAGCCTGGAACCTGGCTGCGCATCACGCGCGCTGGGAGCTTGTTCACCATGTGGTACGGGAACGACGGTGTGAACTGGACCAAGTACGTGGACATCGACACTGCCAAGACAGACGTCGTTGGCTCGGATAATGGCACCAGATTCGGCACGCCATGGCCAGATACAGTCTATGTGGGTGTGGCTGTCACCGCGCACAATGACGCTGACATGACCGGTGGCGTTGCTGTAATATCTGACCTGAAAATCACAACTAGCCCAACGCCGCCCAACCTGGTCATTGTGCAGGACGTGCAGGACGCAACTGCGTATGTTGGCACAGCGGCGCTTTTCTCTTTTTCGGCCACAAACAGTGCCATCCCCAACGGTTATGTTGGCTCTTATCAGTGGTACAAGAACGGAACCGCAGTGCCGGGAGCCGTCGGAAACCAGTTTAACTTCATTGCTGGCGCATCCGACAATGGCGCCAAAGTGTATTGCAAAGCGTCGTCGGGCAGCGTGAGCATCCAAAGCCGGGAAGCAACGCTCACTGTGAAGCCTGGCGCGACGTATGCCGGTTACTTGAAGTGGGAGTGGTTCACCGGTCAAAGCCGTGCCAACGTCGAGGCCGGCAATTGTGGGCCGGCAACGCGGACCATGGACATCACCGCGTTTGAGACGATCACCGGGTATGCGGATAATTACGCCAGCCGCGTAAGTGGCTTGTTCATCCCGCCTGAGACCGGCAAGTACGTGTTCTTTATCGCGTCGGATGACGATGCCGACCTGTTCCTCAGCACCGACGAAAGCCCGTCTAACAAGCGGCTCATTGCCCAGGAAACCGGTTGGAGTCCAGCCCGCACCTGGGTAACCAGCCCGGTCTCAGATGTGAATCAAAAGCGGTCGGATTGGTTTACTCCAGACGAGGGAATGACTTACCCATACCAAGAAGGCATAGACCTTGTAAAAGGTCAGCGTTACTACATCGAGGCCGTCCACCATGAAGGCGGTGGCGGCGACAACTTGGCTGTCACATTCAAGCTGATTGCTGACGCGGACCCGGCTGATGGCGATGCGCCAAAGCTGACCAACGGCGTCATCAGCATGCTGACATGGACGCCCACCAAACTCGATGTCGCCACCAATCCATTGGATGCCGACATGTTTGAGGACCAGTCCGTCACATTCAGCGCCGCGTTCTCCACAGACGCCGAGACCCTGCCCAAGCTGCAATGGCAGCGCCAAGCATCGGGTTCGAGCGACTGGGTGGACATCGCTGGCGCGACCACGACCGCCTACACTCTAACAACGCGCTTGGCCGACAACGGCACCAAGTTCCGTTGCGTGGCAACCATTCCGTATGCTGGCTTGACTGCCACAACCACCACAGCCACCCTCACTGTGAAGGCCGCGCCATTTATCACCGGCCTGGTCAAGCGGGAGCTGTGGGGACCGGACAACAGCAGTGTCACCCGTGCACAGGTTGAAGCCGGAACAGCAGGTTTGCCAAACACCACAGATTATCTGAACTCGTTTGCGACTACTGACTTCGCTGAGAATTACGTGCAGCGGTTGAGCTGTTATTTCGTGCCGCCTACAACAGGTGATTATGTCTTCTTCGTTTGCTCGGACGACGACAGCGACCTGTTCCTGAGCACAAACGAAGACCCGGCCAACAAACGGCTCATCGCCCAAGAAGCTGGCTGGAGCGGCGCACGCGCATGGAACAGCGTCGTCGGCGGCTCGACTGTGGAACAGAAGAGATCTGATCAGTTCAGTCCCGATGGCGGCGCGACGTACCCGTACGCTTCAGGTATTCGCTTGGAAGCCGGCAAGCGCTACTACCTCGAAGCTGTTCATCATGAAGGCACCGGCGGCGACAATGTCGCTGCGACCTACAAACTCATCAGCGAAGCTGACCCCGTCGATGGTGACTACACGAAGTTGACCGGTTCGGTCATCGGCGTGAAGGCGCCGGCCCCAACGCGCTTGGACATCACCGTTCAGCCGCAAGATGTTGTGGCTCATGGGTGGGACCAGGCGATATTCACTGTGGATGCTTCCACCGATGCGCTCTACCCGCCCACCTACCAGTGGCGGAGAAACGGGACGCCAATCCCGGGCGCAACAGCCAAGACGTATTCATTGGTCACCTGCCTCAGCGACAACGGCGCTGAGTTCGATCGCGTCGCCAGACGGCGGAACGACGATTCCGTGGGCGGACGGCATTCGCCTCGAAGCCGGCAAGCGATACTACATCGAGGGCGTGATGCACGAAGGCGGCGGTGGCGATGACTTCAGCGCCACGTTCAAGCTCATCGATGATCCGGATCCTGAGAACGGCACAGCAACCGCTTTTGTCGCTGCTGTGATCGGTCACATGGAAGCACCGGCACTTCAGGAGATCAAGTTCACCAAGATCACCGTTAACGCCAACGGCACGATCACCGTTGAGTGGACCGGCGGTGGCACGCTTGAAGCCACGCCAAGCTTGGACCCGGGCAAGGTCAATTGGCAGCCTGTTCCGGGCGCAACAAGCCCATTCACATTCACCCCGACTGAAAAGATGCTGTTCGGCAGAATCAAGAAGTAACAAGCTTCTGATCAATTGACACAAGAGGCCGGGGTTGCACCCGGCCTCTTCGTTTTAGCTCACATATTTCGCAGCCCGGCGTGGCAGGGGGCTCTCGTCAATCTGCGCAGGCACCGAGTCTCTGCCCGCCAAGCAACTTTGGTTCCGGCCACGCCGGGCTGCGAAATATGCGGGCCAGGCCTTTTCAACATAATGACTCAGAGTGGCCTGTTAAGCAGATGCCGCAAGCAGGGCGCCGGCTTGACCAGCACGGCAAGTTCACAGGCGTTATGGACAGCAGACATTAATCGGTCAGGGCGGGCACGATCGAAGATGGCACAATAGCCGTTCGAAATCGCAGGTGGCAACCGCGCAGTACTTGTCCCCGGCGCCATAGTAAACAAACAGCCGGCCGTCAATCACCACCGCGCCGCAAGGAAAACATACGCCCCGGTAGTAGCCTTCGATTTCATAGTCGGTTTCGGGTTGCATCAGCCAGTCGGGCGTGCGATGCAACACCACGGATGGATCCTCAAGGTCAAGGAGCAACGCGCCGATGCGATAATACCTGTCCGGTCCGACAGCGTGGTAAAGTGTGAACCAGCCATGGCCCGTTTTTATGGGCGGGGTGTTCACTCCGAGCTTGGCTGCTTCCCAAGGATACCGGTTTTTGATCAGCAGCTTGCTTTTGGCTGCCGGAAACCCCAGCAAATCGGTTGAAAACGCGATCCATGCGCACGCGTGTTCAGTGCCATACTCAGGGCCGATCCATTCCAAGGGCCGATGAATCAATACGAATCGGCCACCGATACGCTCTGGAAACAGCACGGCATCCCTGTCATCGAGGAGCGGGTCTGTAATCCAACCGGCTCGAATCCAGCTCTTGAAATCGCGTGTCATGGCCAGCCCTGTGAGGGTGGCGTTCACACGGAGATAGCGCGGGAACTCCGGCGGGCAATCTGGCGTGATGTAACGTTGTCGAACTTCAGGCTCCCAGAACTGGCCGAAAGGGAAATGTCTGCACGCGTACGTCACATAAAACCAATCGCCCATTTTCACAATGCGCGGGTCCTGGATCGTTGCGCCGTCGAATCCTTCAATGCTCGGACTCAAACATGGCTGATCTGAAACACGCTCGAAGTGGAAACCGTCTCTGCTCATGGCCAACCCGAACCAGCACTTGTATTCAGGGCCCGATTCAGCAGCGCGGTAGAGCAGCAGCACATCGCGCTTGTTTTGATCGTACCATGCCGCGGGATTGAACACAGCGAGGTCTTCCCACTTGTGATCGGGATGCGGCGACAGAATCGGATTGCCCGGGTAACGCTCCAGTTTCATATCGGGGGTTATGATGCTTGCTGGCGGGTTCTTCCTGCAAGCAGGGTTTGCCGTTGAATGCTTCGTGGTTTATCCGGGCGTGTTGGAGAAAGCAGCGGCGCCAGGAGCGCGGCCGTCCCCGGCCGCATCAACCCGGCGACCGATCGTGCACCGGTTTCAATCATGCAAATCGGGCGCCCGAACGTTTACCGGCTGAGGCGGGCAAGAATGCCCGCGCTCCCGGGCGGCCAAGAATGGCTGCGCGTCTGCCGGCCGATCAAGGTACGGCCAGACCGTCATTCCCGTGAAATTTCGGGTCAGCAAGTTCACTGGCGCATCAGGCGCGCGAGTGACATTGCCATTTCAAGAGCTTGTTCGTAGTTGAGGCGTGGATCGACCGACGATCGATAGTCCCGTGTAAGGTCTGCTTCGGTCAGCCCGCCGGCGCCGCCGATGCATTCGGTGACCTGATCGCCGGTGAGTTCGAAATGAACGCCGCCGAGGTGGGTTCCGTGTTCCTTGAGGATTTGGAATGACAATTCAAGCTCGCGCACTATGCGTTCGAACCGCCGGGTTTTCATCCCCGTCGAGGTCACCTCAGTGTTCCCGTGCATGGGATCGCAGCACCACACCACAGCCAGTCCGTGTTTGAGGACAACATCGACCAGCGGCGGCAGCTCCCGCTCGACTGCGTCAGCGCCGAACCTGTGGATCAAAGTGAGACGGCCGGGTTCGTTTTCGGGATTCAAGATTCTGCAAAGTGCGACCAATTCGTCTGGTGTAATCGGCTGGCCGATTTTGACTCCGATTGGATTGCGGATGCCGCGGAAATACTCGACGTGCGCGCCGTCAAGCGACCTGGTGCGGTTCCCAATCCACGGAAAGTGTGTTGCCAGGTTGTACCAGTAAGGCCGGCGTGGCACCTTGCGTGTCTGGGCCTGTTCATACCAGAGATGAAGCCCCTCGTGACTGGTGAAGAAATCGACTCTGTTCATTTCGGCAATGGTGCTGCCGGTGAGTGTTTCCATGAACCTGAGCGATTCTCCCAATGACTCGACCATTCGCATGTATTCGGCGGCACGGGGTGACTTGCGAACGAAACCGAGTTCCCAATACTCGGGGTGATGCAGGTCCGCGAATCCGCCGTCTATGAGCGCCCTGATGAAATTGATCGTCAAAGCGGCTCGTTCATAAGCGCGCAAGAGCAGGTCGGGGTCCGGTCTGCGTTCCTCTTTCGTAAACCCCGGCCTGTTTATCATGTCACCGCGGTATGCTGGCAAGGTCACGCCGCTGTGGGTTTCCGTGTCGGACGATCTGGGTTTTGCATATTGACCGGCGAACCGGCCGATTCGAATGACACGTTTCCGCCCGCTCTGAGTGAGGACAAGGCTCATCTGCAGGAGAATCTTCAGTTTGGATGTGATTGCGTCGGACTGGCAATCGTCGAAGCTTTCCGAGCAATCACCGCCCTGAAGCAGAAACTGTTCGCCGCAGAACACGTCGGCGAGCTGGCTTCTGAGCTTTTCGATCTCCCAACTGGTCACGAGCGGGGGGAGCTTCGAGAGCTGTTCAACCACTTTGCGCAAAGCTTCTGGGTCAGGATAACTGGGCTGCTGGGCAGCCGGTTTGCTCTGCCATGAATCTGGCGTCCATTGTTGCGTGTCGTTTGTCATTCTTCGCTGTCGTGCAATTGTCTAACCAAGACCAAAATGTTGGTCATGGAGAAACAATTGCAAGATCATTCAGTTTGAGGTGCGCCAGGCCGGGACTATCGCGGTTGCTCAGATTTTTTTTCCATGGCCTGCCTGAGGTTGTCCTGTGCAGGGGTGAACTCGGGCTGCAACCTGAGCACTTCCCGGTACGCGCCAATTGCTTCGTCCCATTTGCTCTGGGACATGTAAATGCCGGCGAGGTTGAATCTGGCCTGCCAGTAGTTTGTGTCCAGCGACGATGCTTTGAGAAAAGCCTCGGCGGCTTGTGGAATGAGCCCGAGTTCGCGGAGAGCTATCCCGAGGCTGTTGTAGGCAACCGCATAATCCGGCAGGATGGCTATTGCGGCATTGAAATGAACGAGGGCGTCGTTGAGGTTGCCCGCGCGCAGCAGGAGGTTTCCGAGGTTATTGTGCGCTTCGGCATAGTCGGGGAAAAGTTCCAACGCGCGCTGATAAGCTTTTATGGCGTCCTCGGTGCGGCCGAGGCGCGTCAGCACGATGCCAAGATTGTAATAGACGTCCTCGTCCTGTGGCAGCAAAGTTCTGGCTTCTTCATACGCCTGTAAAGCTTCGTCATTCCTGTTTTGGCGGAGCAGTTCGTTCCCCCTGTTAATGAGCTCGGCACCTTTCTCCTTGGCGGACTTTTCCGCGGTTTGCGGGCTGAGAGAGTTGGTGGGCGATGCCCTGTATGCCGGGGGCTTCGAGGTTCTTCCGGCTGTCAGCCTGTCGAGGCTGGCCGGCAGCAGCAAAACGATTGTTGCACCAATGGCCAGCAGTATGCCGAGCGCCGGTCCAACCATGCTTTTGGAATTCCTTTTGACAGGCTTTGATTGGATGGCTTTGGCTTCCTTGCTTTTTTGTTTTGCGGGATTCATCTTCGCTGGCATTGGGAATCCGGGTTTCGCTTCCAGATTGCAGGGATTACCGCCCGCTTTCCTCATTTCTTGCACTCAAGGAAAATGCCGTTTGTTTGATTTGCGGCAAATGCGCCGACGTGGCCGTCGAAATAGACAAGATTGGCGCGGCCTCTTGGGTGTTTGCTCATGTGCTTGTACCCGATATCGTAAAAGCCTTCGGATGTTTTGCCAAGGTAGATGACTGCCGGATGGTTCAATTCATACGAAACATCCACTGTGCCGAGAGTCTGCGCCGGATTCGGGACGGTGGTGAGCTTGCCCGTTTTGGGGCTTGTCACATCGGGCGGAAAACCGGCGAGGGTGTACTGGCTCATGGCATAGCTGATCTTCCATGGGTTCGAGAATCCCGGGTAGTTCTTGTAACTCCGCCAATGATTCTCGAGCATGCGCGCAGGACACCGGAACACCACCCTGGCAAAGTCGCTGCTCTCGGTTGTGGTGCCGGATTGAAACTTGTAACGAAGGACATACGGAATCAACAGGGTTTGGAAGTTGTTCGAATCGGCACTGTCGTAAGGGGCATAGTACCACCATGCAAAAGGGAGTTGGTCGTTGTTGTCATCGGCGTACATGAAAGTTGCGATGCCGATTTGCTTCAAGTTGCTCTTGCATTGGGTTGACTGGGCTTCGAGTTTCGCCCGCGACAACGCGGGCAGAAGCATTCCGGCAAGGATTGCGATGATTGCAATCACAACCAACAATTCGATCAGCGTGAACGCAGCGCCCCACAGCCGCAACCGGACCGGCCCGCCGAGACAATTCCGCTGGCTGTCACCGAGCGCCGCTTTGTTGCGTCCCCCTGCCGGTGTCGGCTTTGTCTCCCACGGAGAGCGGAAAGCCGGGATCGACGACTGAAGCCCCTGGCAACAAGGGTCCCGAGAGACAGGAAGACTTGCCATGGCTCCGTTCGTTGGCGTTGCGGACCATGATCTTGAAAGTCGCGCCACAGGACCCGGAACCGACAGACCCGATTGCTGCCTTCGCGCAGACTCAAACTCGCAGATTTTCATGCGCATTGGAACAGACTAAGAATGCTTCTGATTGATCCAACATCAACTCTGGATATGTTCCGGTCAAGTTTTTCGGAGGTTAGGGTACTGCTGCCCTGCTGCCGTTCTATCGTGAAACAGAAAGCAACACATTGCCCTCGGTCCACCAAGTCGCACTTTGAATTTGCCGGGAGCGCGGCAGTCCTCGGCCGCATCAACCCGGCGACCGATCTTGCACGAGTTTCGAAATAGAGTGTCAGGCACGTTATTGGGGTGTGGCCCCAAATAGAGTGCCAGGCACTTTGTTTGGGCTCTGCGGGAGCGCGGCAGTCCTCGGCCGCATCAACCCGGCGACCGATCTTGCACGAGTTTCGAAATAGAGTGTCAGGCACG
>JARYMD010000198.1 GCA_029907285.1 Verrucomicrobiota bacterium
ACTTGCTTCTGAACCGAAAGACCGCGGACTCACGTCCGCGGCTACAGTCACCGAATCTTTCATCGTAGCCGACGACGCAAGTCGGCGGAAAACTTGCTTCTGAACCGAAAGACCGCGGACTCACGTCCGCGGCTACAGTCACCGAATCTTTCATCGTAGCCGACGACGTGAGTCGGCGGAAAACTTGCTTCTGAACCAATCCTGCAGAACCAAGTTCAATCCATGCGAACCTTCCGAGCCGGGCGGCTCTGCCGCAGTGGATGCTGTGCCGGGTCGGCGGTCGTCAGTCTGACACTCTTGTTTGCATCCGGCTATTTTCTTGGCCTCGGCGTGCTCGGCTGCATTCTCGTGCAAGCCGGGCTGTTTCTCCTTCTGTGGCTATGGAACATTCTCCGCGATAAGAGGGGCGATTGACTTTGCGGTGCTGCCCCTGTAACCCGGAAATGCCTGCCGATTATATGACAAGCCGGCTCGTGCCCGCAGGCAGGTCAAAGCAAAACACAGATTTGCTGTTTTCCCGGCACCATGTGCCGCTGACAAGCTTCAGTCTATCGCCGACTTCCCTGAAGGCGATTGTCTGTTGATCGGTGCGCAGCTTTGGCTCTGCCGAGACGGGCTTGTGCAACTCAACAGTGAAATCCCGGCACGCAAAAGGCGCGTCGAATCGGCAGATTCCGCTTTCAGTGGCAATGCGTGTCAATTCCCTCGCAGCCCAGTACCGTGCCAGTTCGCTCAATTTCATCCAAACCAGGTTGTCGTAACGTGCATGCAATCGCCGAACGACTTCCTGGAGAATCTTGAATCCGAGCTCGTGGCCGTTCCAATAAATGCCTGTCCAATGGCAGAGCATCATCGCAGGGTCGCCCCTTTGGATCACTTCAACCATTCGACCTGTTTTGAGGTCCGAAGAGATGAAGCGGTCTGCGCCTTCGGGTTCGCTGCAGTCCCATCCGCCGGTCCAATCGCCGGTGCACCCAATTACACTGACAACGCATTTCGGGTCGGGGCTGTCCAAACCCGACGCAAGTTCGACCCGCGGCGCAACGCTTTCATCGCCTTTGTCGTGCACATCACGAAAGTAATGCGGGACTTGGGCGCCGAACACGCTGCGGACGGCTTCGAGTGTGGCCCGGGCAAGTTGCGGCCTTGCGCGGCTTCCGAAACCGCCGGGCGTGGTTATGCCTTCGCATGTGAGACCGGCGTTTTTGAGAATCTGGAGCGCGTAAGCGAGATAATCGGCGAGTTCGGCGGCCGATTTGCCTGCGCTCCAATCCCAGTTCTCCATGTAAGCCAGCGAATCGTCCGGGTAAGGCTGGCCGGTGCGCAGATCAATCACGCGTGTATGCGTGATCATTTCGGGATGGATATCCCAGTTTTGCGCAACAAGAGTGCGCACAAGATTGAGGCTGTCTTCCAGCTCGCTGTGCGACCACCCGGGCAGCAGGCGATCCAGCCGCCCCACGCACGCAGGGTAAGGCACAACGCTGTACTTTCCTTTGACGCCGGTGGCGATGCTCCATTCGGCGAACCTGCGAACGAAGCCGTCCGGGATTTCCGGCGGCCAATCGCGCCATGGCTTTTTGTAGGCCGGGTTGTTGCCGCGGTGCGCGCGATCAAATTGCGGCATTGCAAACCTGTTCAGGTTAACAAGGCACGTGGAATCATCAATGATCAGTCCCACCGGAACACGACAGCGTGGATTGAGGACTGCGACGCCATCAGGCTTCGGCGGGCGCTGGCCCGGCTCTTGCGATTGCGAATCAAGGCCCGCAACGGCAAATGCTGCTGCTGCGGCACGCGAGGCCGTCCCGATGAATCCCCGCCTGGTCAGTGTTCCAGAAAGCGGATTGACGCCGTGGCTGGAAGGGTTGTTTTTCATAAGACGAGAGCACGTTTCGATTTCAGATGGTGCCGGTTTTGCGGAGCCTGCGCAATATGTCCCAGTACGCTCCGCGTGAACCGTTGCGAATTGCTTCGGTCAGTGGTTTGTTGTCGTTGTAGTTATATCCGGGTGTTGTTCCGACAGACTCGGGAAGGAAGAAACGCGGATCATCTTGAACAAGACTGGTCAAGACCGAGCGTGCGTCATCGCCCAAATTGGGCGAAAGGTAAAACACCGGCTCAAGCATTTCCGGATTGCCGGCAGTTGCGCCGTGAAGCGGTTCGGTTTGCATGGTCCCTGCAGCGGCCACTTGATCAGCCAGTTGCGTGCCCGGATAAAGCCTGACGCCAACGGAAACACCGACGCAGTCCGGGTCGAGGCGCCGCATCAGCTCGATCGTTTGAGCAACGGTGTGTAACGTTTCCCCGGGGCCGCCGATCAGCAAATCAAACATGAACGGAATTGAATGTTTGTGGCAGATGAAAGCCGTGCGTTCGAGGTCATTTGCACGAAAATGCCTGCCCAACCTGGCGAGCATTTCGTCTGACCCGCTGTCAGCGCCGAAATTGATGCCGGCGCAGCCGGCGCGTCTGAATTGTTCCGCCATGTCCGCCGTGAACGGGGCTGGCAAACAATAAGCGTACCAGCGAATTCGTTCGCCCAAACCTGCGCGCACAATCTCCTCACACACAGCAAGCGCGTGTTCCGGTGGAAGATTGAATTCACTGTCGCATGTGTGCAGATGGTCCACGCCCTGATCAAGCAAAGCTTCCAGCTCTTTGACGACTTTGACCGGCGGCACCGTACGCACTCTGCGGCCCTTGGCGATTGGATCAGCGCAATAGCAACATTCCATCGGGCAACCGCGTTTTGTTTCGAACCCGCCCTGCCCGCCTTCTCTGAAGTAACGCGCATTGTCGATGAACGCCCTCGAACGTGGCGGCAGCGATCCAAGGTCAACAGCCCGCGGCGGATTCAATCGGACCTGTTCACCCATTCGATAACACAGGCCCGGAATGCCGCGCGGGTCATGGTGTCTGTCAAGCGCGTTGATGAGTTCGACAAGGGCGAACTCGCCGTCACCGGCAATGCCGAAATCAGCCCCGCAAAACTGAAGTACCGCGGCAGGCGCAACAGAATAGCCCACGCCGCCGAGCACGACCGGCGCACTCGAGAGGGAACGCAGACTGCTCACCAGCTCTCGCACTTCGGGGAGGAAAAACCTGCGGCTGGAGAAGTAACAGTCGTCCGTGTTTCTGATCGTGATCCCGATCAGGTCAGGATGAACACTTCCAAGCTGCCCGCGAACTGCCGATTCGATGTCCGGTTCGAAGCAGAGGTCCAACAAAAGCGGTTGGTGCCCCGACGCAACAACTGTGTCAGCCATGTAATCGATGCCGATTGGTGCAACGGGCGGTTTGATCGTGTTCGGATTGATCAACAAGACGCGCATGGAACGGTTGCCGGGCAAACGATGCCACAACGAGCCAATTGAGGAAACAGAAAGTGCGGCGCCCACCGGCGCGCGCCGAACAATTTGCCTTGCGGGAAACCCGGACTCGTGTATTTTCAAACCTGTTCTCGGCCACGCGGAAAAGGCCGTAGCAATTGGTGTGGGGTCGTAGCTCAGTTGGTAGAGCGTCTCGTTCGCAATGAGAAGGTCAGGGGTTCGACTCCCCTCGGCTCCACCAATCTAACAGCAAACTTGGGGCAGGAGGAGCCTGGCATCGCTGTTTAACAGGCCCGACCGGTGAAAGGCGGCTATGAGGCCAACGTTGAACGAGGTAATCTTGTACTCGGTACCGGGCTGCGAAATGTGCCGGCAGGCCAGAGAGTACCTTGTGAAGCGCCGCGTCCGGTTCCGCGAGGTCAACGTGCTTGTGCATCCGAAGGAGGTGCTCGAGTTTGTTAGCTTGTGCTGCCCCGTTTTTCCCATCATAGTCGTCGGCGACAAGTTTCTGGTCGGTTTGAGTCGGGCGCAGCTTTTGCGCTTGCTGCGTGTGAGCCGCCGCTGAAGAAGCCACAGCAAAGCGCAGCCGCAGCGGAATGGTTCCGTCGAGATGACCGCGCAGGTTGCGGGGATGCGACTGCATCTCCATGGGCAAATTTGAGATGCGCCCGGCAAGAGCATTGAACGATGGGAAAGTTTGTGTTGGCTTCGCAAATCGCAAAAGATAACAGTCCAGAATTCCTGTTCATGATATGAAGAAAACTGCTTTTTTTGGTTTGCTGGCGCTGTCTGTCATCGCGAATTGTGCCGAATTGCCGCCGTTGGTCATTCCCGAAGGCGTTGGGGTGAACATCCATTTTACCCGCGGACACGCTCAAGACCTCGACATGATCGCCGCGGCCGGATTCAAGTGGGTTCGGATGGATTTCGCATGGTCCGGCATCGAGCGATCCAAAGGCCAGTATGATTGGTCGGCCTATGAGGAATTGACCGACAATCTTGAGAAACGCGGGCTGCGCGCACTTTACATTCTCGACTACTCGAACCCTCTCTATGAAGAAACCGTCGTATCCAAAAACCCAATTACCGGACAGGAAACCAAAGCCACCGCTTCACCGCAGAAACCAGAAAGCGTCGCGGCGTTTGCGCGCTGGGCGGCCGCCGCTGCCGTGCATTTCAGAGACCGAAATGTCATCTGGGAAATCTGGAACGAACCAAACATTTTCTTCTGGCAACCCAAACCCGATGTGCGTCAGTACTCGACGCTCGCGCTCGAGACCACTCGTGCGATCAGGGAGGCAAACCCGAAATCGATTGTCGTGGGGCCTGCGACCTCCGAGGTGCCAATCAGGTTTCTCGAAGGCTGTTTTGAATCGGGGCTGCTGGATGTTCTCGACGCCATCAGCGTTCACCCGTATCGTGACTATCGGAAACCGCCCGAAACGGCAGCAGAGGATTACACCAAGCTGCGCGAACTTATCAGCCGATACGCCAAGACTGAGGCCAAACAGCGCATCCCAATCCTCAGCGGCGAATGGGGGTATGCAACGCATTCGAGAGGCGTGCCGCTGGATACTCAAGCCGCCTTTGCAGTGCGACAGCAATTGGCGAACCTTCTGGCCGAGGTACCGCTGTCCATTTGGTACGACTGGAAAAACGACGGCCCGGACCCCGACGAGCGCGAACATAATTTCGGCGTGGTGACCGCAGATTTGAAAGCAAAGCCGGCCTACACCGCCATCAAAACCCTCACGACAGAACTGGCCGGGCATCGCATCGCAAAGCGAATCGACGTTGGCAACCCAAATGATTACGTCCTGTTGATGCTTGGGCCGGGGCAGTCACGCAAACTGGCCGCATGGACAACCGGCGATCGGCACACGGTCTCTGTCAAAGCCCGAGTAGGCGACAGCGCCGAAATTTCCGGTGTGACGGGTCTTGGCGAAAGAGTCGCTGCGCAACAGATTTCAGAGCGCAGTGAATCCGAGTCAGGCGCCAACCAACCGCCTGCGAACCGCAAACTGGCATTCGGGCGCGAGGCGATGGTGATCGAACTGGGTCCGATGCCAATCTACGTCAGCCTGAACAACGCAGTTGTTCTCGAGTGAACCGGACGGAGAATCGGTGTCCGTTAATTCGGCATGAGAGCATCGAATCGGCTGGCCGGCATCCCCAAAACCATGCGCGCGGTTGTTTACCGCGGGCCGAACGATCTGCGCGTCGAACAACTCCCGGTTCCGCGAATCAGACCGGATGAACTTCTTGTGCGCGTGGGTGTTTGTGGCGTTTGCCCCACCGACATAAAGAAAGTGGTTCATGGGACGGTGGCACCGCCGCGAGTATTCGGCCACGAAACAGCCGGTGTGATTGTGCAAGTTGGATCGCGCGTGCGTGGATTCAAGGTGGGAGAACGTGTTGCACTGCATCATCACGTGCCCTGCAGCAGGTGTCACATGTGCAGGCATGGCGCGTTCGCCCAATGCCCAACTTACAAGCGCACAGGTGTCACCGCCGGATTCGAACCGGCAGGCGGTGGCTACGCAGAGTACGTTCGGGTTCTGTCCATTGCGCTGCCAGGAGTCGTGCGGATTCCCAAACGAAACTCACTGCTCGAAGGGGCAATGCTGGAACCCGTAAACACAGTCCTGAAAGCCGTCAAACGCCTCAAATTGCTCAAGGGCGACCGCGTCCTTGTCGTTGGACAAGGGCCAATAGGACTGATGTTTACCCGGCTGCTTGCATCGCTAGAGGCCGAGGTCGGCGCCACTGATTTGATACAGGACAGGCTCGCGCGAGCAAGGTCGTTCGGAGCAAACCGGGTGTGGCGAGGGGACGACCCAGGCCTGCCGGAAAGAATACTGAAATGGACCTGTGGACGCGGCGCTGATGCTGTCGTCCTCACAGTGCCAAGCGAACGTGTCGCATGCGAAGCAATCGGCTGGGTCCGCGGAGCCGGGCAAATGATGGTGTTCGGGCACACCAAGCGGGGTGCTCTTGCCGAGATCGATCTGGCGTCGGTTTGCGTGGACGAAAAGGATTTGATCGGCAGTTATTCCTCGGACATTCTGATTCAAAATGAGGTCGCAAGACTGGTGTTTTCACGGAAGCTGGATGTGCGATCGTTGGTTACCCACCAGTACCCGCTCGCACAGACCGCGTCTGCGATAACCCAGGCCGCCCAACCAAGGCCCGGGACGCTGAAGGTCGTTGTGAACCACCAGATCGAAACGCCAGCGGCTGGCTTTGACCAGAACAACTCCGACAAATAAGAGGCATCCTATGAATGCGTTGAGAAGGGGCATCTCCGTGGCAGGAATCGCTGCACTTGTGCTGATTTGCGCAGGCTGCGCTGCCGTCCTTCTGGGAGGAGCGGCAGCGGGCGGAGCTGGCGCTGTTGCCTACGTGCGCGGCGAGCTGCGAGCAACACTCGATGCTTCGCTGAGTGAAGCGTGCAAGGCGGTGGACGGCGCCGCCGCATCTCTGTCGCTCCGCTCGGAAACAGCAACGGAGGACGGGCTTCAATCCAAGCGACTCTTCCGCATGGCAAGTGGGAAGCGAGTGACAGTCAAGTTGAATCGAGTGACCGACCACTCGACCGCGATTGGCATTCGCGTTGGCACATTTGGCGATCAATCAGCGTCCCAGCAACTTTTGACAGAAATCCAAAAGCGCCTCTGACGGGGAAACCCTCGCCCGATCGCCAGCCAGGGAAACCAAACGCGCCATTGATGTGAGGTTTTTCCGCCCAAAGGCGGGACTCTAACTTTGCCCATTCCCTTGGGCGTTGCCCCAGGCTGATATAGATCGGGCCTTTGGCCCTATAATCACTGCCATGTCACTGTAGCTGAGGACGTCAGTCCGCGGGACTCTTTCGGTTCAATAACAAGTTTCCCGCCGATTTATCCCGTAAAGCGGCACGGCTACAGATAGCACTATTCTGTCACTGTAGCTGCGATTGATATTTGACGCCCACTTCGAATTCACATCAGGCTGGCGGCCAGCCAGACACCAAAGCGCCAACGGCGCGGCCTCATACCAGCGTGGGGCGAAGCCCCACGATAAGGCGCCTACATTACCTTGCACAATCCAAGGGCTGAAAGCCCGGCCTATTAATCATTCCCTTTCCGCGTTTTCCGCGTGTTTCGCGATTGAGAGCATTCCGGGTATTTCGTCGTTGAGACCAATCAGACCATCCGTTGGTCCTATCCAAATCCACATGGGAAATACTGCTCAGCGATGATGGTACGGGCTTTCAGCCCTTATTGTCACTGTTTGCCCACATTACCTGGGGCGTTGCCCCAGGCTGGTATAGATCGGGCCTTTGGCCATCGAGTCACAGCAACACGGCACAAAAAGTTTCCAGCTACGGGATGTCATTGTCATTTGTATGAAACCGTTGGACTACAAACTGCGAGTGGCGGACCACGCCATGCGCGTGGCAAACCCGCGGCTCGGTTGAACGTTGAGACTTGAACGTTGTGCGTTGAGCGTTTTTGTCGGTTGACCCGGCTAGTTGTCTGTTCCGGAACGTTCAACGTACAACGCTCAACGTTCAACGTACAAAGGTGTTACTGCACAATGAATGCTCAATTCAAGGCCGCCTAAAGGCCGGACTACAAACCGCGTGGGCGGTGCGGATGTGGTCCCGTGACGCGGGGTCACGTCATTCGATCGATCCAAGCCTGTTCTTGTTCTATTCAGCATTGCACCGTCTCGCCGTCAAAACCGCGCCTTTCAGGAGTTCAATCGGGGCGATTCCCCACAAGGCGGTTTTTGGGTGATTCCCCGAGGGGAGCGGCGGGCTTTGCTGACTGGG
>JARYMD010000199.1 GCA_029907285.1 Verrucomicrobiota bacterium
GCGCTTCTGACGCCATTACCGTCACTTACACCGGCGCAATCGAACGACCTGAAGATTTCGTGGTGATAAACGAAATTCACTACAATCCGTTGGTGCGGGGCTCAGGTTTTGTTGAGCTGTTCAATCGCTCAACAACAACGCCGTTTGACCTGTCCAATTTCCGATTCGACGGCATTGGGTACACTTTCCCCGTCGGCGCCATCATCCAGCCCAATTCATTCCTCGTTCTCGCCGGCGACAGGCAGGTGTTTGCCAACACCTACGGGCAAACGGTGCCCGTCTTTGACCAGTTCCCCGGCACTCTGGACAACGGGGGTGAATACCTCGCTTTGGTGCGCCCGGGTCCAAACCCGCAAGAGGACACCATAATAAGCGATGTTCGGTATGACGACCGCCTGCCATGGCCGCCAGCAGCGGACGGGCTCGGCCCATCCCTCCAATTGATCGATCCCGCCCAAGGCTCATGGCGCGTTGGCAACTGGATGGCAACCGCAACAAATGCTGTCAACCGCGTCACGCCCGCCCGCGCAAACGCCGCTCTGCAAACTCTGGCTGCTTTCCAGCCGGTCTGGATCAACGAGGTCCTCCCCAACAACCTCACCAGCATCACCGATGCCAGCGGCAAGCGCGAACCATGGATCGAGCTCTACAATGCGGGCAACGCCGCAATCGATCTCTCGGGTTTCTATCTCACTGATGCCTATACAAACCTGACCAAATGGCAGTTCCCGGCCGGCACGTCAATAGGCCCCAAGCAGTTCTTGATCGTTTGGGCCGATGGCGAACCGGCCGAATCAACTCCAGCAGCGCCACATGCCAATTTCAGGCTCGACCCGCAGACAGGCTCTGTCGCCCTGGTCCGGCTTCAGGGAACAGCACAACAACCAGCGGTGATGGATTACCTCGACTACGTGTTGCTCTCCGCCGACCGGAGTTTTGGTTCGTATCCTGACGGCGAACCACGCCATCGCCGAACATTCTACGCAGTCACACCGGGGACCACCAACAACCCTGCTGTCCCAACAATTCAAGTCATCATCAACGAATTCATGGCCGCAAACACTTCCATCCCCGACCCCGCAGACGCCGATTTCGACGATTGGTTTGAACTGTTCAATGCCGGCTCGTCCCCCGTGGATTTGGCCGGGTACACTCTCACCGATAATCTGTCAAACCCGACAAAGTTCCACATCCCGCCGGGCACAATAGTCCCCGCAGGCGGATTCTTGCTGGTCTGGGCAGATGAAGAAACATCTCAAACTCAGCCCGGCGGCGATCTCCACGTCAATTTCAAGCTCGCTGCAGAAGGCGAATCCATTGGGCTTTTCGCCCCCGACGGTTCCCTTGTTGACTCGATCACCTTCGAGCAGCAAACAAACAACGTCAGCATGGGCCGATATCCGGACGGCGGCCCTCCGCCTCTGATCCCGATGGAAACGCCTACGCCAGGCCAGCCGAACTTCTTGCCCGGCGGCAATCGCCCGCCAATCCTGAATCCCATCGGCGACAAGGAGATCGGGGAGATGACACTTCTCCGGTTCGCAGTAATCGCAACTGATCCGGATGAAGGCCAGAAGATAAGCTATAGTCTGGGACAAGACGCGCCGCCCGGAGCAAGCATTGAAGCCGGCACCGGCATCTTCACATGGACCCCGGCGGAAAACCAGGGACCCGGTGAATACTTGTTCACAATACGTGCGACCGACAATGGAGTGCCGCCTCGAACGGCTGCCGAACGAATCAAGGTCAAAGTGCTCGAGGTCAATCGCCCGCCTTCCTTCGCTCAAATCCCGGCCCAGGCCGTTGACGAGGCATCGCAATTAATCGTGCCGCTGTATGCCACCGACCCGGATTTGCCGCCGAACAACCTCGTTTTTAGCATTGATCCCGGCGCGCCTGAGGGAGTGTTCATCGACCCTGATGGTCCCGCATTGGTCTGGACACCCACGGAAAATCAAGGACCAGGATCGTATCAGATCACTGTGCGCGTGACAGACGACGGTGTGCCGCCTCTTTCCGCCACAACCAGTTTCCGTGTAACAGTAAATGAGGTTAACAACCCGCCAGACATGCCTTTCATATCCCCGCAAGTGGTGAACGAAATGGACCTATTCACTCTGAAGGTCGAGGCGCGCGATCCCGACCAAAGCAGTGCGCTGACTTTCAGTCTGATCAGAGCGCCCGCAGGAGCCCAGATCAACCCGCAAACAGGTGTAATCACATGGCAGACCACCGAAGACGACGGCCCAGGCATTGCCATCTTCGAGGTCCGCGCAACCGAGAACACCCCGCCGTACCTCAGCACAACCCGAACGTTCAGCGTCGAAGTCCTCGAAATAAACCAAGCGCCAGTCCTTGCGCCCATAAGTGAGCGGACAGTGCGAGAGGGTGAAACAATCCAAATCAATGTCGTGGCCACAGATTCCGACCGCCCGCCGCAAAAGCTGACTTTCAGCCTTGATCCCGGCGCACCGCAAGGGGCGGCCATCGACCCGGCTTCCGGACTGTTTGTTTGGCCGGTGGGCAGCGACGCCGGCCCAAGCACAAACAAGATCACTGTTCGTGTCACTGACGATGACTTGCGCGATCCGAAGAGTGCCACGCGGACTTTCACTGTGATCGTGGTGGCCGAACCGCGCATTGTGATTAACGAGATCATGTACAAAGCCCCTGCCCCGGGCGCAGAGTACGTCGAGCTCCACAACTGGTCCACAAACACAGCATGGGACATTTCAGGGTGGCGGCTCACAGGCATGAATTTCCTGTTCCCGCCCGGAACAATAATGCCGCCCGGAGGCTTCCTTGCAGTGGCGCGTGATCTGGCAAAATTCACCGCTGCATACGGCGTCAAAACCAATGCGCTCGGCAATTATTCGCATGAACTGGGCGCCGACGGCGGGGTGATTGAGTTGTACCGATCCTCGACGCCATCGCCGGGGACGCTGGTTGACCGCGTTGCTTTCCGCGCCAGCGCTCCGTGGCCAACAGCCGCTAACGGCGGCGGCGCTTCGTTGCAGTTGATCGATCCGCGCCAGGACAACTCGCGCGTCGCCAACTGGGCGGCAGTCACAGGATCAGCCACAAACGCGCCACGTAATGTGATCGCAATAGACGCCAACTGGCGTTACTGGCAGAACGCTGAAGACCCCGCACCCGGCTGGACAGGCCTTGCCTATGGTGATTCCTCATGGCCTTCTGGCAAAGCTCTGCTCTATGTCGAAAACGCTGATTTGCCTGCGCCGAAAAACACCCAACTCACCCTCGGCCAAATGAGCTACTTCTTCCGCACCACTTTCCAATTCGATGGCTATCCAGAGGGCGCTACCCTGCAGCTCAGAACGGTCATCGATGATGGCGCTGTGTTTTACCTCAACGGCAAGCCATTCTTCTGGCTCGGCATGGAAGAAGGCGTGATCCCGGAACGCAGTACGGCTTCAACACGCACCGTCGGCGACGCTGTCTATGAAGGCCCGTTCACGGTCGCAGTAGATAACCTGCGCTCCGGTGAAAATGTTATCGCCGTCGAAGTCCACCAGACAAACCCGAACAGTTCAGACATTGTGTTTGGCGCAGCGGTCGATGTTGTTGAAGCTCCGCGTGTGCCCTTCACACCGGGAGCGCCAAATTCAGTCAGAGCCTCGCTCGATCCTTTCCCGGCCGTCTGGATCAACGAGGTTCTGGCCCTGAACCAAACAGGCATTGCAGACAACGCCGGCGACCGCGATCCATGGATCGAGCTGGTGAACGAAGGACCGGCGCCCGTTACCATGGACGGCTGGTACTTGTCGAACAGCTACTCGGACCTGACGCGCTGGGCTTTCCCGGGCGGATCGAGTCTCGGCGCAGAAACGTTCAAGCTGGTCTGGGCCGATGCAGAGCCGGGTGAAACAACATCGGCGCACTGGCACACCAATTTCAGATTGACTGCGCCGACAGGCGTGGTTGTGCTCTCGCGCAGCCAAAACAACCGACCTGCGGTGGTTGACTTCCTCGAATACAGCGGGCTTGTCGCTGACAAGTCCTTTGGCTACCAGACCTCGCCGTCGCTCGATCTAGCGCCCACACTGTTGGCCGTGCCCACGCCAGGCACATCAAATGCCCAGTCAACTCCACCAACAATCACCGCAGTTGCAATCGACATTAACGGATACTTGAGGCTCTGCTGGACCGCCATCGCGGGTAAGAGATATCGCATTGAATCCAAGTCCGACCTGAACGCGTTCGAGTGGACGGTTCTGGGCCGGGTGACTGCTGTCGGCAATGAATGCGAGTTTGCTGACGAATCGCTGACTGACAGCGCGCGTTTCTATCGGGTGATAACTGTGGACTGACAGTTTGGTTCCCTTGGCGCACCTGGAGATTCCTTTGGGTTCAACAGCAAGCCTGGCACTTTGTCCAAGAGATCGAAGGGCCAAAGGCCCGATTCATACCAGCCTGGGGCAACGCCCCAGTTGTGAGCCCAATCACTGACAGAAATGGCTGAAAGCCCGGGTTAATGCGGAGTTTCGGAGGCCTGGCTTTCGGAGTTTCGGCGGATGCAAAACAGGTTGCAGGCCGGCAAGGACTTGAGGTTCCGGTGAATGCTAGGGCGTCAGATTCATGTGATCGAAACCCGTGCAAGATCGGTCGTCGGATTGATGCGGCCGGGGACGGCCGCGCTCCCGGCGCCGTTGCTTTCTCCAACGCGTTGCGGGAGCGCGGGCATTTTTGCCCGCCCACAAACAGGTCAATGTTCGGCCGCCGGATTTGCGTGATTGATACTCGTGTACGATCAGCCGCCGGGTTGATGCGGCCGGGAACGGCCGCGCTCCTAACGCAATTGCTTTCTCCAGCGCGTTGCGGGATCAGGAAGTCTGAGCGTGGTCTGAGGCGGAGCTTCGCTAAAAATCACCGCGCACTCTTCCGGGGCGCGGCTTTCAGATGCTTTGACAGAACACCGCCGATCAGAAGGACCAAGCCAACCAACATCGCTGACTGAGCTGGTTCCGGCACGAGGACAGCGGCGATGTATCTCCGGTCTGTTCTGGCAAAGGTCCAATTGTTATAAAGGAATTTCTGTCGCACGTCCGTTTGCCTTCTAACCAAATAGGACGGCATGAACACGTCTGAACCCGGGGTTGCAACTCCGCTGACAAACCCGGCGTCTTTATGTATATTGGCCAGGACGTAATCTCCCTCACCGTCCGGAGTTGGGACGGGATCAAAAACAATAACATATGGCGTATCTGCATCCAAAGTGTACGGGGAATCCGGTTCGAACCGCAAAACGTAGAAATTGGTGTCCCCTGCCTTCGGCAGAGGCGAAACAAGATTGAAAGTTGCAACCGGGGGCGTGCTCCATGTAGGAGTCCAATAGTACATCTCGTTCCCGATGTTTCTGGCCGCGCCTTTGTAAATCAGCACATTGGCCGTTAATCCGCGTGCTCTCTGGCTGACCAGAAACTCCACCGCAGATATCTCACAACTGCGGGCCACCTTCATGGCAAATCCGAAGGCATAGTCATAGCCCACCTTGGTGTTTGCACCAAACAGATCATAACCGGTCCCGGCTTGAGTGCCGGTTGGCTCAAGCGCGAGTGTGTCCACCAACGACGGGCGTTTGGCAAAATCGAAGTTCGCAGCGGTGCCATGCTGGCAGAAAGCAATGACGCTGGCGACCAGACCCAGGATTCTGGTTCGAGTATTCATGGCACAGATAATTAGAAGACAAAGCGCGCCACGTCGTCAAGTAAATATTTGTTTTTCAGGATATTAAGTGACTTATTCACAACTTATTCGCACACAGTCACATCTGTTGCGTTCCGCTAAAACCAGCAGCAACGTGTTGGCAGAATCTGCAGGCGTGAGCCCCTGCATGCTCAGGGGCGCGAGCGTGTGAGGCGACTGGCTGCAGCGGAACCTCGTTTCGCAAGAGAAGTCCGGGCAAGCCGTGCGCTCGCAACTCTCAAACCGCCACCAACGCGTTGCTGGCGACTTGAGGGGCAGGATCATCCGGCGGCTTTGAGGAGCTGTGACCGATGAGCGAGCCGTGTACGTTTATGAAGCTGCGATTCGTTCAGCGGTTCAAAGCGCTTCCGGTGCAGTAGGCTGTCGTACAGAACAGAGCAAGCTGGAACTGTCGGGTCAGTGTCCTCAACGGTGTGGTTTGCATTTGGCCCGGCACAGAGATGGTGACAGGCTCACTATTCGACTACCGGAATATCGCTATGACCAATGCGCGGGACTGGAGTCAACAGGGGCTACGTCCTCGGCGAAGTTGGCCGGAAGAAAAAAGAGGCGGCCATTCTACACTGGCCGCCTCCTGGAAGGCTCTAGCAAGCGAAATCTCTTCCGCTCCCTGTTAGCTTCGGCGTTGCAACCGTCGGAATGCAGCGAATCCCAACAATCCGAGTGTTGCTACTGCCGCATATTCGTGAGGTTCAGGAATCCCGAGCGCATCGACTTTGAAGTCGCCCGCTTGGACTGCGTCGAATTCGAACGTCACGTAATCGATGTCCGTCAAGTCCACTGCCCCAATCCATCCTGAATCGTCGCCATCAACGATCAATTCGGCAAGAGACAGCGGCAATGTCGTTCCCCAAACATAACTCAGCGGTGTGCCCTCTGTGTTTGAGTCGATCGTGACCGTGAGCGCCACCGGGGAGTCAGCGTTCCAACCCTTGATGTACACGCCAACACCGCCAGCGAGGCCGTACATCGACCGATCCAGATTCATTGGATCAAGGGCGAAAGGGTCAAGGCTTCCTACGGCTTCAAACCCGTACCTGATCGTTACTTTGCCATCGGCGGCTTCGCTTAGAGCAAAGTTGCCATGGCTGTCAACAACTGACCACGACAGCACTTGGTCACCAGGGGTAACAGATTGCATCTCCAAAGTGACCTGCCGCCAGAACGAGCCCACCATTGTTGACTCGCTTGGAATCTGTGAGGATCCCACTGTATTTACGATCTGCCCCGGCGTGCCAGCTTCGAAGTGGTCAAGCACCAATATTGCCGCATTCGCACCCGTAGCCAAGGCTACTGCAGTACCAACCATCGCCACATGTAACGTTTTCATTTTTTCCTTTCTTTTCGCTTACTGCCTTCCGCCCCGAGTGCCCCTCGCACCCGGAAACCACACTAAATGCGGACGCACGTAATCTAACACGCGCGATTTGTACCAGTTGGACGGCATGGTGTCAAGAGCTTTTTTGGACTTTTTTTGTGCCTTTGAATGCACCTGAACACCCCGGGGCAAGGCCCGGAATCAGGATGCCGCGCAATTGCAGAACATCGAAACCATGGCCGCCAATTTGCTTGTGGTTCTTGAACAATCTCGTACATTCAACAGAGCATCCAGCCACAAGCAAACAAATGAAAACAGACGAGTTTACCACGCGGATGTCAGAGTTTGGGGTCGTGCCTGTCATCGCAATCGACCGTGTCGAAGCAGCGCTCCCACTGGCAGACGCGCTCATTGCCGGGGGATTGCCCGTGGCAGAAATCACATTCCGGACCGCATCCGCGGCCGGTGTCATTGCTGCATTAACGCGGGAGCGGCCGGGTCTGCTCGTAGGCGCCGGGACAGTGCTGACAAGAGACAATCTGAACGAGGCGACAAAAGCAGGCGCACGCTTTTGTGTTGCCCCGGGTTTGAACGCGGAGATGGTGAAACTTGCGCAGGACGTCGGCATTCCTTTCGTGCCTGGCGTTGCAACTCCGACAGAGATCGAGGAGGCATTGGCGCTCGGGTGCAAGATTCTGAAGTTCTTCCCCGCCGAAGCAATGGGCGGGATCAAAATGCTGGATGCCATCTATGCGCCTTACCAACATACGGGAGTGCGATTCGTTCCGACGGGCGGGGTGACACAGGCCAACCTTGAGGCCTATCTGAGATGCAAGGCTGTTGCTGCCGTTGGCGGAACATGGATCGCCAAAAGGGAGGACATCGCTTCCGCCGCGTGGGAGGTAATCAAGATGCGCTGCGCCGCAGCGCGTGAAGTCGTTACAATGGTGCGCGATTCAGCCGGGTGACTTAGCCCGCGCATTTCGCAGCCCGGCGCAGCCGGAACCAAAGTTGCCTGGCGGGCAGTGACCCGGCGCCTGCGCCCGTTAATGAACGCTGCGTTGTTTAACGTTG
>JARYMD010000019.1 GCA_029907285.1 Verrucomicrobiota bacterium
ATTGCTGACACCTACGCAAAACTCGCTTCCGGCTGGTGGTTAGCCTTTGCCGGGTGGGATTGGTTACCCACAGAGTTTCGAGTGAGAGTTTTGTGCCCTTTCGAGCACGCCCCTCTCACCGGGCTTTTCATGACGCGATAAAGTGCCAGGCACGTTGTTTTCGGTGTGTGCGAAGCGGTCACCCTGCCTTACTCACGATTTCATGAACGGCAGGCCGCGACGCCCCCAGCGCGCACGGATTGCGATCCGAACAACCAAAGAAACAGTTGGCCGCCAAACACGCTTCGTGCAATTCTTAACTCGTGTTGCTGATTGTCCTCCATCACCATTTCCGACCCGGCGGGGTGCGACGAGTTATCGACCTTGCGACGCCGCACCTGGTCGCATTTTCTGACAGACTGTTTGATGGGGTCTTGTTGGCGGGCGGAGAAGAGCCCGATCCACTGTGGCTGGCGGGTTTCAGGGAGAGGCTGCAGGGTGTTCCAGTGAGTGTCTTTGTGAGGCCAGAGTTCGGTTATGTTTCCGAAATGTCCCGGTCGCAGGATTATGCCAAGCGATTGCGCGCCGCCGTTTTTGATCTGGTCAAGAAATGTGGACGCCAGGGGGGGGTGATCTGGGCGCACAATCTCGGTCTGGGCCGCAATCTTCAGATGGCACGCGAGTTGGGCTTCATTTGTCACCTTGGCCGGATCCCGCTTGTATTGCATCATCACGATTGGTGGTTTGAGAACCGATGGCATCATTACTCGGCCTTTCGAGAACCCGGTTTCAGATCGCTGACCAGCATTGCACGAGCAATACTTCCCAATTCGTGGACCATCCGATTCGCTCTTATTAACCGCGCTGACGCGAGATTGATGGCGAAACATTTTGGGAAACGTGCCGCATGGCTTCCCAATCCGGTCGAACGCACAAAGCCGCCCCCAAGGGACCGAGTGCAAGCGGCGCGCGACTGGCTGGCACAGCAGCTTGGCGAGTCAGCTCCGGTCTGGTTGATGCCCTGCAGGCTCCTGCGGCGAAAGAACATTGCAGAGGCGCTGCTTCTGGTCCGGTGGTTGAGGCCGGGGGCGTGGCTCGTAACCACCGGCGGCGCAAGCTCCGCTGAAGAAGAGGGATACGCGAATTCACTTGCTGCGGCCGCAAACGCCAATCGGTGGCGATTGCGGCTCGGCTTGCTGCAAGGCGATCTCCAGTCTAATCCGACAGTCGAAGATCTCATCGCCTCGAGCGAAGCGGTGCTGCTTACATCGGTGCAGGAAGGGTTCGGGCTTGCCTATCTTGAAGCCTCGGCGGCTCAGCGCCCGCTGATCGCTCGAAGGCTTCCGAACATCGGACCGGACCTTGCGCACTTTGGGTTTAAGTTTCCCTACTATTATAAGGAGATTCTAATTGATCCTGCCTTGTTCGACTGGGACGCGGAATATGCCCGCCAGAAACAGTTGTATTCGTATTGGAGAGGGCACATTCCGAGGCCGGCGAGCCGTCTGATGTGCAAACCGTTGCTACTGACATCCGGCCCCCGGCCTCGCCCGGTGCCTTTCAGCAGGTTGACGCTCGAGGCGCAGCTCGAGGTTTTGAGCATTGCTCCATCGGAATCTTGGGACAAATGCGCTCCTTTGAATCCTTTTCTTGTCCGCTGGCGAAAACTGGCGTCAACCGGTCAACTCAAATCAGCAGAGTGGCCTGCCAAGGCCGACAAGCTTTTGGGGGGCAGAGCCTATGCAGCCACATTTCTCGACTTGCTGTTGTTGCCGCCGCCTCTCAACTTGAAGGAAACCACGAGCGTTGATGCGCAAAGAGACTTCTTGCGCGCAAGACTTCGTTCCGAGAATCTCTACCCCATTCTCTGGCAGGATGTCTCATGAGAATCCGCGCTGCAATAATCGATATCTATGGCACGCTGCTCGAGAGCGATTCAACAGTCTCTGAGAATGCCGAGCATTGGGGTGAGTTCTGGAAAAACCATCTGCATGCAACTCCGCGCATCACGCCCGAACAGTTCAGTGCCGAGTGCGACCGCGTAATAGAAAGAACGCACGCGCTCGCACAGGCGCGTGGGATTAAATACCCAGAAGTGTACTGGCCTCACGTCGTCGCGGCTGTGCTTCCGGAATTCTCTCTCCTCGAGGAACCACAATTGAGCGAACTGCGCTATTATTACAGGCCCATGCCGCGGGATCCGCCGCTCGCAATGGGAGCCGCAGACGCATTGAGAGCTTTGACAAATGCAGGGGTGATCCTTGGAATTGCGTCAAACTGCCAGCCCTACAGTCTTCGTGAACTGGACGCAGCACTGGCTCACGAAGGGTTGTCGCGAAAGATTTTTCAGCCTGATCTGTGCTTTTTCTCGTTCGAACATGGATTCAGCAAGCCGGACCCTTACGCCTTCCAAATCCTTGCAGCCCGTCTTGCCCCGCGCGGGATTTGCCCGCACGATACGGTAATGATTGGCGACCGAATTGACTCCGACATTGAACCTGCCATGGAAGCCGGATGGCAAACATGGCACCTGCGCAAAACAGCGGACGGTGATTGGACGGCTCTTTGCAACTGGTTGATCAGCCGAGCAGTGGCGGCGCGCGCGGGAGGGGTGCCCCGGCGCCAAAGCGGCGGCGGCACACTCTCTGGCTGGCCGCTGTCCCCGTAGGTCTCAAGAGCCGCCAGCCGCAACAACGCGTACGCCCTCACTGCCAATGCAGGCACAGCTTCCACCGACATCGGTGGTCGGACCTGCGCTTGGCCGGCTCCCAGCAGTGTTTTCTCATCCCAAGGAAATAGGGTGACAGACACGGTGTTTTTGGGGCGTCAGATCTGAAGTGTCCGAGGACCGTTGAGTGCCGTCAGTGGGGTTTGGGCGCTGCCGTGGCAAATAGAGTGACAGACACGATATCGTGGCGGCCGCGTCGGACCGGGCTGGACTGGCCTTGTGGCGTGATGTGTGAAGTTTCCGAGGACCGTTGTGAGGGGTTGGTGGGGGGGTGGCCCGGGCGGGGCAAATAGAGTGACAGGCACGATATTTTTCTCGTTATCTCAATCGCCACCTTTGTGGTTCACTTTGAGGTTGTCTGTGTTGCCGCATCTGGAAACAGCGCACACTGTTATGACAAGGCACGCCCTCCTTGCGCCTCAGGCGCGGCAAATCCGAAGCGAGCTTTGCCCGGATCAGACGTTAAACCTGAACAAAAGCACGTCGCCGTCCCGCACTACATAATCCCGCCCTTCGTGCGAGTAATGTCCGGTCTGGCGCGCCAACGCCACAGAACCGCACCTCACGAGGTCTGCCCAGTGTATTCGCTCCGCCTTGATGAAGCCCCGCTCGAAGTCGGTATGGATAATGCCTGCTGCACGTGAGGCTGTCTCGCCCGTCCGCACCGTCCATGCTCTGACCTCTTCGTCGTTGAATGTAAAGAAGGTTCGCAACCCCAAGAGTGTGTAAGTGCTGCGTATCAGCGCTGCGACGCCGGATTCTTGAACTCCAAGAGCAGCGAGATATTCACGCGCTTCCTCCGGGGGCAGATCGGCAAGGTCCGATTCAAGCTGGGCACAAACAACAACAGTTTCACACAGATGATGCGTTTGCACGTAATCGCGCACGGCTGCCACCAACGGGTTGTCCGTGGCAGCCGCCAGCTCCGGTTCTTTGACGTTTGCAGCGTAAATGACCGGCTTGGCTGTGAGCAGAAAACAGTTCCGCGCCAGTTCCCATTCCTCGCGAGCGAAATGCAAAGTCGCCGCTGGTTTGCCCTGGTTCAGATGCGCTTCCACGCGATCGAGTACCTGGTTCTCGGCCAACGCATGCTTTTCACCTGACTTGACGTCCTTGCTTATTCGTTCACGACGGCGGCGCAACGCTTCAAGGTCTGCAAGAATCAGCTCTGTGGTGACAATCTCTATGTCTCTGAGCGGGTCAGGCGCGCCTGTCACATGATGTATGTCCGGGTCCTCAAAGCACCGCACGACGTGCACTATGGCGTCAACCTCGCGTATGTGGCTGAGGAACTTGTTGCCCAGTCCTTCGCCGCGCGATGCCCCTTTGACCAAGCCGGCGATATCCACAAACTCGATCGTTGCGGGCACCTGGCGCGAAACCTTTGCGACCTCCGCAATTTGCGCAAGCCGCGGGTCGGGCACAGCAACCACACCGATGTTGGGTTCAATCGTGCAAAATGGATAATTGTCCGCAGGCGCCTTGTGAGACCGCGTGAGCGCGTTGAACAGCGTGGACTTGCCGACGTTTGGCAAACCGACAATTCCGGCTTTCAGCATGCGCTCTTCTTACACGTTTTCCAGCCAACTGGTCACTCAAAAAGTGCGGCTTTTCGGATCGCCTCCTTGAACTCCTGAATGCCCTGGTCAAATGCGGCCGCCATGGGCAATACGCGGGTCCGTGGAACGCGCTGCTTGAATGACCGCAGATTTGCCTGTGCAGAAGGCTCGTCCATTTTGTTTGCCACCACCAACCGCCGTTTCTCCAACAACGCCGGATCGTACAACCGCAACTCTTCGAGCAATTGGTGATAATCGTCCCATGGCTTTCGGCCTTCTGTTCCTGCCATGTCCAGAAGCAGCACAAGCAGCTTGCATCTGGCAACGTGACGCAGAAACGCGTGCCCCAGCCCAACATTCCGATGTGCCCCCGCGATAAGGCCTGGAACATCACAAACCGTCAAGCGAGTCCAATCCGAATACTCAACAATCCCAACCTGCGGATGCAATGTGGTAAACGGATAAGGCGCAATCTTCGGTCGCGCTTTTGAAATGGCCGCCAACAACGTCGATTTCCCGGCGTTCGGGTATCCCACCAGCCCAACATCAGCCATTATCCGAAGCTCCAACAAAAACCAGCCCTCTTCACCTGGTTCGCCGGGCTGGGCAAACCTCGGCGCTTGGCGTCTTGGCGTGGCGAAATGCTTGTTACCCAAACCGCCCCGCCCCCCTTTGCAGAGCACGTGCTGTTGGCCGTGCTCGGTCAAATCAGCCACCAATTCACCGGGTGGCCGACGCGATCCAGCCGCGGGCGATGCTGCGGGTTTGCCATCAAGGGCGGTCTCGATCGATTGTTTGCCGCTGGCTGGTTCGTGCGACTGTGGTTTGCCGCCAGGTTCGAGCGAGCCTGGCTGTGCGCGCTCGACAGAATGCTCAAATGCCATTTCCGCATTGTGCTGCTCTTCTTCGTCGCGGTGCAAAACATTCTCCGGGGAAACGATGTTGGGCAGGCGCCAAACCATTGTTCCAGCCGGTACAGGAACTATCAGGTCCTTCCCGGCGCGTCCGTGCATTCCCTTGCCCATGCCGTGCTCTCCGTCCTCAGCGATAAGACGCGGTTGGTAGTACTGGGCAACAAGGTTGTTCAGGTCGTGGTTGGCCTCGAGAATAACGTCGCCACCCCGTCCGCCGTCGCCGCCTGAAGGGCCGCCTTTGGGACGATGCGTTTCGCGGAGGAACGCGACGCATCCTCGCCCACCGTGCCCCGCACGGGCATATACTCGAACTTCATCAACAAACATCCGATTTCTCCCGGGCAACAGCCTGAAAAACAAAACGGGCGAGGTCCCCCAACCTCGCCCCGAGTCGTGCGCAATTGCAACAACCCACTGTCGCGTTTGGCAAGCCCAGCCCAACCACGACAGAAACAGGAAGTTCAGTTGTTTGGAGAGCCTGACTCCGACGTCACTGTGGCAGGCGGCACGACGTTCACACGCCGCCCGTTCTTGTCGAACTTCACAATCCCGTCCACCAAAGCGTACAATGTCCAGTCACGCCCGACCCCAACGTTCAACCCGGGGTTGAACTTGGTGCCGCGTTGACGCACCAATATGCTGCCGGCGCTGACAAACTCGCCACTGAATTCCTTTACTCCGAGCCGCTTGCTTACGCTGTCGCGCCCGTTCCTAACGCTGCCGCCGCCTTTCTTGTGTGCCATACGACTTACAATACAATTTGCTTAACACGTAAAACCGTCAGGCTTTGCCTGTGCCCGGCCTTCCGCCGGTAGCCCTTCCTGCGTTTCAACTTCCAGACCACCAGCTTTTCACCTCGTTTGTTCTCGACAACGTCAGCGACAACCTTGGCACCCGCCACAGTGGGCGTGCCAACCGCCACTTTGTCGTCTTTGCTGACCAAAAGGACGCGGTCGAATGTCACAGTTTGGCCGCTTTCGGCGGTCAACTTCTCGACCTCGATCTTGTCGCCTTCGCTAACGCGGTATTGTTTGCTGCCGGTTTCGAAAACTGCGTACATAGTGTAACTCAAAAGAGCCGGTAATTAAAGCAACCTTCAGGGCAACTGTCAACCGCGATTTTGCGCGTTGATCGATGCCCAAAAGCAGGCTACCATCTGCGCGCCATGACTTTGACCGAAAAAATACTTGCGCGCGCCGCCGGCAAATCACACGTCAAGGCCGGCGACAACGTCTGGGTCGATGCAGACATCCTCATGACACACGATGTCTGCGGCCCGGGCACAATCGGCGTCTTCAAACGCGAATTTGGCCAAAACGCCAAAGTCTGGAACAAGGACCGCGTCGTCATCATACCGGATCACTACATTTTCACCTGCGACCCCAAATCCAACCGCAATGTCGATATCCTGCGCGAGTTCGTACGCGAACAGGGAATCACGTATTTCTACGACGTGATCGATGACCCGGCGGGATCGTGGCGTTTCGATCCCGCGGCCGGACCGGTCAAACGACAGCACGGATCGCATTACGCCGGCGTTTGTCACGTGGCTCTGCCACAGAAAGGCCATACACGCCCGGGCGAGGTGCTCTTCGGAACAGACTCGCACACGTGCATGGCCGGCGCGTTCAACGAATTCGCCACAGGAATCGGAAACACCGACGCCGGTTTTGTCCTTGGCACGGGCAAGCTCCTGCTCAAGGTCCCTGCAACGATGCACTTCCGGCTCGAAGGCAGACTCCAGCCCGGCGTCATGGCCAAGGACATCATATTGCACCTTATAGGCGAAATCGGGTTCGACGGCGCCACATACCGCGCTCTCCAATTCAGCGGCTCGGGCATTCCTCACCTGTCAATGGACGACAGAATGACAATCGCCAACATGGCGATCGAAGCAGGCGCCAAAAACGGCATCTTCCCTTTCGATGGCCGCACCGCTGAGTACGTCGATGCACGAACGCGGTTGAACGGGACCAAAACCACATATGAACCGGTGGAACCCGATCCGGACCAAGAATTCGTGTTCGAGCGCGTGATCGAACTGGACAAACTTGAACCGACCGTTGCCTGCCATGCGGACCCTGCACAGCGCCGGCTCGCCAAAGAGTTGGGGCATGTCAAGCTCGACCGTGCGTACATCGGATCGTGCACCGGCGGCAAAACAAGCGATTTCATCGAGTTCGCCAGAATAGTGCGTGGCAAGCGGGTTGCCATAGACACATTCGGCGTTCCTGCAACACCGGAAATCGTCAACGAACTCAAGTCCACCCGGTGGGGCGGCAAACCCGTCTGGCAAATACTCATCGATGCCGGCGTGCATTTGACCGAGAACCCGGGCTGCGCCGCGTGCCTTGGAGGGCCGCTTGACACGTTCGGCAGAGTCAACTCCCCGCTCAAGTGCATAAGCACCACAAACCGAAATTTCCCTGGCCGAATGGGCCACAAAGAAAGCCAGGTATTCCTCGCTTCTCCCGCAACAGTGGCTGCAAGCGCAGTGGCAGGCCGGATCGTTGACCCGCGAGAGTACCTTTAGCCTGTAAATTTCAGCGGAATGAAGCTTTGGGTGTCTTGGGGTGGTGCGCCGGTGACATTTCCGGGTTGGCGAGGCGCCACGGCACCAACTACAACCTCAGGCCCGACAAGTCCGGTTCAATCCGTCTTGTGTCCTTGAGCAGCTCGGCCGATGTGATGCGCCGCTGCTGGAGCGCGGCTTCGCGCCCCAAAATGGTGGCGAGCGTGCTGTTCACCGACGGTTCAACCGTGGCAATGTCGGCCCGTCCTTCAACAATACTCTTGTGAAACGCGGCGACATTGCGCTCCATGCCTTCGGCGTAAAGATTCTTGTTTTCTCCGCCGCCATAACCGTCTTCGAGGCCGCGGACGAACGTCTTGCCGGCGTAATTGGCTTCGAGGTGCCCTGTTTGGCCGCAGGCCATGCATCCTGAACGAAAGTCGGTCGAATTGCGGATGTGCTCGCTGTGATCCGTCATTACCAGTCCGCTCCTGAAATTGAAGCTCACCGCGTAACAATCGTGCGAGTCCGAATGGGCGTCTGGCCGGTTCCGCGCGGAAAAACCGACCGCGCTTTCAGGGAGTTCATTGGCAATCCAGAGCGCAACATCGATCGCGTGTATGTCGCAGTTTACGATGTACGCGCCGCCAAGAGCGGTGTCGTTGACCCATGCCAGCCCCTTGAGAAGGTTCTCTATCGTGCGCTCTCTTGGCGGGTCAGCAAAGCATTCGTCATGATAGTATGCGCTGATCAGGCACAGCCTGCCGATAATGCCTTCTCTGACCCTGCGGACGGCCTCGATGTGATACGGGTCAGTGCGAGTCTGGAAATCAACGAGGAAAGTCTTGCCTTTCTTTGCAGCGATGCGGGCGGATTCGAGGATGGACATGCAACCTGGCACGTCCACCGCCACCGGCTTGGCAACATAAACATGGCAACCGGCTTCAGCAGCGGCTCGAGCGTGCTGCGGAAAAAAGTACGGCGGCGTCTCCAAAAACACCGCGTCCACTCTCGAGTCAATGACGTGCCTGTACCCGTTGAGTCCGGAAAAACGCATGTCTTGCCCCACACCAAGCCGTTCGCCAACTGGCCCAACCACTTCAGGAAAGTAATCCGCAACGGCTGTAATCTTGAATCCAGTCTGCTTGGACACGTGATCTGCTATCCATGCTCCACGCCCGCCGAGTCCGACAAAGCCAACCGTGATGCGCGAATTGGCTTCAGAACCAAAGGCAAGCTCCGGGGACATTATCGAGAATGTGGTCGCGACTGCTCCCGCTTCGAGAAAACGCCGACGCGGCATCGGCTCCGATTTCCTTGTCGAGTGCTGCATACCCCGGCATTCAACCCGAACTTCGAGCCTGGCACAATATGCATTTCGGGATGGCCGGCATCCGCCCGCAACTATGAGCCTGGCACAATATCCATTTTGGGGCGGCCAGGATGCGCCTGTTTCCGGGCTTGTCCAGACGATGGCTTGCAGTAAATGGCAAATCGCTGTTTAATTGGCTTGTGCAGATACAGCAAACGTTGCGTGACTCTGTAAGGTTGAGCGGCACGGGCCTCCACAGCGGCAATCAGGTGAACATGGCCTTTCTGCCTGCTCCGCCAAATACGGGCATTCGCTTTCGCCGGGTTGACCTTGAAGGCAAACCCGAGATCGAGGCCAGAGTTGAAAACGTCGTTGAAACCAGCCGCTCCACCACTCTCGGAAAGGGCAACATCCGAATCCACACCGCCGAGCACGTATTGGCTGCGTTCACCGGCCTTGGCGTGGACAATGCAGTCGTCGAGTTGGACGCCGCCGAGCCGCCCATAGGCGATGGCAGCGCCCGAGAGTTCACTCGAATGATCCAATCGGTCGGGCTCGCACCGCAAAACGAACGGCGTGAACCGGTGGTAATTCAGCGCCCCATCGAAATGCAAGCCGGTGAATCGTTTGTCTCCGCTTTTCCGTACGACCGGCTTCGCATATCGTGCACAAGCGCCGACAAGCAGGGACGGTTCACTCAGTTTGCATCGATCGAGATCGACCCGGATACATGGGAACGCGAGGTCGCCCCGGCTCGAACGTTCTGTTTTTTTGACGAGATCGAAGTCCTAATTCGAAAAGGCCTGATAAAAGGCGGCAGCCTCGAAAACGCCATCATTATCAGAGACGACGCGATCCTGACAACTGAACCCTTGCGGTTTCAAGACGAGTTCGTTCGACACAAGATTCTAGATTTGGTGGGGGACATGACCTTGTTGGGTCGGCCGGTGCAAGGACACATAGTTGCCATTCGCCCGAGCCACACAACCAACTGCGAGTTCGTGCGTCTGTTACAATCCCAAGCCGTCGAACTGCAACCCCCCGCCGTCACTTTCACGCCGCCAAGGAAACCAAGACCCGACGGCACACCGGTGATTGATGGCGCCGTCCTCGACATTGATCAGGTGATGACCGTCTTGCCGCACCGGTACCCTTTTCTGATGGTTGACAAGGTCACACGCATCGAGGGCAACAAAATCACGGCTGTCAAAAACGTCACGGCCAATGAGGTTTACTTTCAGGGGCATTTCCCCACCCACCCTGTCATGCCGGGTGTTTTGCAGCTTGAAGCCATCGCGCAGGTGGCCGGCATATTGATGCTAAGACAGCCCGAAAACGCCGGCAAACTCGCCTATTTCATGTCCGCCGATACTGTCAAGTGGCGCTCGCCAGTCCGGCCCGGCGACGTGCTGGTGATCGAGGTCGAACTCACGCGGTCCCGCGGAAAAATCGGACGCGCTCAGGGCAAATGCTATGTTGACGGCCAGATTGTGAGCGAGGGGGAAGTAACGTTCATGCTTCTGGACGCCTGAGCAACGGGTTCGAACTGTTTCACAGGAAGGTTTTCGATGGAAAACATTGGTACATCTGCAAAACGGCGCCAGGTAAACATCAAGCGGCCGCCGGTCTTGTTTCACAAAACCCAGGTCATCATCTCGCAAATCCAGAAATACCTCGGCTCGTGTTTCATGAGCTACTGGAATTCAAACAACGGGTCCGTCTGCGAGAATGACGTTGTTGGCATCTACGGTGTCCTGCGAAAAATCGGCCCGCAGGACAAGATCACTCTGTTCATAAAGTCCGACGGCGGCTCCGGACAGGCGTCGCTGATGATGGTGAATCTTCTGCGGCAGTTTACGCGGCGGCTTGTTGCAGTGGTTCCTTTGGAGTGCCAGTCGGCAGCAACAATGCTTGCGCTTGGCGCCGACGAGATCCAAATGGGGCCGCTGGCGCATTTGTCGGCCGTGGACACTTCGCTCGCACACGCGCTTTCTCCACTCGACCGCGACAATGAGCGGGTCAGCGTGAGCCAGGACGAGCTCATGCGCGTAATTCGACTCTGGCAAGAAGAGGTTGGCAAAGACACCGTCAACCCCTATCAGGCGGTGTTCCCGTACATCCACCCTCTGGTGATTGGCGCCGTGCACCGGGTAAGCTCACTGTCCGTAAAGCTTTGCATGGAGATATTGTCATATCACTTGAAGGACAAGAAAAAGGCCGCAGCAATCAGCCAGTCCTTGAACTCGCTTTACCCGTCCCACACGTATCCAATAACCCTCCGCGAAGCGCAGAGAATAGGACTCAAAGCAAAACCGCTGGACCCGCAGCTTAACGATCAGCTTCTCGAATTGAATCAACTGTATTCGGAAATGGGCCAGCGAGCAGTGACTGACTACGATGCGTTTAACAATCACGACAGCCAGATATACAACATTATCGAAGGCCAGGGAGTGCAGATATTCTATCAATCCGACCGCGACTGGCATTACCGGAAGGAGGAACGCCGCTGGGTCACTCTCAACGACAAAAGCGCATGGCGGAAAATCGAGCGCGTTGGATCGAAAACAGTTGCGTCGGTGTTTCACATAAGTTGAGATTGCCAGCCGCGCGCGTGATTGGTACCGGAGTCAACCCATGATTCATCCCACAGCAATCGTGGCCCAAACCGCCCAAATCGGCGCCGATTGCGAGATCGGCCCCTACTGTTTAATCGGCCCAAACGTCGTCCTCGGCCCACGCTGCCGTTTGCACTCGCACGTCGTCATCGACGGCCACACCGAACTCGGCAGCGACAACGAGGTGTTCCCATTCGCGTGCCTCGGGCTGAGAACGCAGGACATGAAATGGAAAGGCGGAATCACACGGACCCGGATAGGTTCGCACAATGTTATTCGCGAGTGCGTAACAATCCACAGCGCAACCGGCGACGGCGAAACCACGGTCGTCGGCTCTCACAACAACATACTGGCGTACTCTCACATCGCGCACAACGTGGTTCTGGGCGATCACATCGTGATGTCAAATGTGGCGACCCTTGCCGGCCACGTGGTGGTCGAAGACCACGCCGTTATTGGCGGGCTCGCCGCCGTGCACCAGTTCTGCCGGATCGGCCGAATGTCAATGATCGGCGGATGTTCCAAGGTTGTCCAAGACGTGCCGCCTTACATGATGGCCGACGGCAACCCCGCTCGAGTCCGCGCCGTAAACAAGGTCGGCCTCGAAAGAAACTCAGTCCCCCCCGAATCAAGGCTCGCTTTGAAAAAAGCGTGCCGAATTCTGCTGTCCGAAGGACTAACCATCCCGGCCATCCTTGCCCAGATTCAGGCCGAAGTCCCTTTGCTTCCGGAAGTTCAACATCTGGTGCAGTTCATCACATCAACGAAGCGTGGAATAAGCTTAAATCGGTCTTGATTGTCAGAAGCAGTTGTATTATTTGATAACCGGTTGTTGTGACATTTAGTGCGTGGATTCGGCCGGAAACCGCGAGGCGCGTATTGAACGGCCGAGTTTAACCATTTGCAAACGTGGCGAAAGAAGAACCGATTGAACTGGTTGGAACAGTGACCCAGGTGTTGCCCGGGACAATGTTCCGGGTGGCCGTGCCTGGCAACAGGGAGGTACTTGCGCATATCTCAGGTAAAATGCGCAAGAACTTCATCCGCATCAGCGTCGGCGACAAGGTCAGCCTTGAAATGTCGCCATACGATCTGAACAAGGCACGAATCACATACAGGCATCCGTAATCAGGTCGCTGCAGCCTTGACCAGAATAGTTCCATCGAAACGCCGCGCCCGACACCCGCAAGGTGCCGAAAAGTGACTCCCTTTCCCACCGAAACTAGTAGCCTGCGCCTGCGCACAAAGCGCCGCATGGCGGAATCATGGCAGCAATCCTTAAGACCACCAGTGTTGAAGCGCATGATTGTGGCGCGTGGCAAGAAGATTGACTCAACCAAGACAAAAGGACCGAATGTGAAACGGCCAATTCCCATTCCGGATGTTCTTATCGGCGTGTTGGCGCTGTGCATGGTCGCTGGGCTGAGGGTTTCAGCCGCGGTTTTCGCGTACAACGACTTCAGCGCATCGGCATCGGGCAATTACGACGGAACGAAGGGTCAGGCACTGGGCGCAGACCCTGAACTCGGGAATGCCACCGGCCTGCGGTTCAACATCCAGGTTCAGAATACCGGTGGCGTGGGAAACTCCCCCATGCTTCTCCATGCAGACGACGTCGCCATGCGCGCACGCGAGGCTTTCGACATTGCGAGCACGACCTATCCGGCAGTCAGGTTCAGCCTGTATTTCCGATTCGATCCCGCCGAGACACTGCTCGGCGGTTTCATCGGCATGGGGTGGGCGCTGAGCAGCGCGACGGATAACCGTTCGCCATGGAACCAGGGGAACGACGATCGTGTTCTGGTTGGGCTGCGACGCACTGACAATGCCAACAACACTGTCCGCGTGAGCAGCGGCGGCCAGTTCCAGAATTTCGCCACCGGCACCGACATCCCGGCTTCGTATTTCGACACGCCGTCTGCTAACCTCACTTTGGCAAACTGGTACCAGATGTCGTTCGATTTGACGTTCAACTACGACAGCGCCACCCCAGCGAACTCAACCTGGGCGCTGGCGAATTTCGTCCTGCGGGACTGGGGCGCGGATGGTCAGACCGGCGGCAGCACGCTCATCAAGCAGGCCAGCTCCTACACGTGGAATCCGGCGTTCGGCATCAATCTCGACTCGAGTCACAACGCTTATGCGTACATCGCGGGCAATGGCGACCGGGGCGTGCAGCGAGTTGACAACGTGCTCGTGCAAACAATCCCTGAACCCTCCGCCATCGGCACCGTTCTGACAGCCTTGGCCAGCGCAGCGGTGATCAGCCTGCGCCGCAGCCCTCGTCGTGCCTGAATGCAGTTTTTGACCCGCGGAGGATAACTGCCCGAAAAAGTCCTCGCTGGCAATGCCGAGGAGACGGCGTGATTCATTTGATTGCCATCTGCTCGAAACCCTCTTCGATGAGCATCGTGTTTTGAATGCGCGCCAGTTTTGCGTAGAGCCCGCCCAAAGCCAGAAGTTCCTGATGCGTTCCCCGCTCCACGATCCTCCCATGGAGCATTACCAGAATCTGGTCTGCAGGAACAATTGTGCTCAGCCGGTGCGCTATCACAAGGCTTGTCCGCCCGGCCAACAGCCTCTCAAGCGCCTGTTGGATGAGTTGTTCGGTCGCTGTGTCAACGCTGGCCGTCGCCTCGTCAAGGATCAGTATGGGTGCGTTCTTCAGCAGCGCACGTGCGATGCTCACGCGCTGTTTTTCGCCAACGCTCAGCTTCACACCGCGTTCCCCCACGCGTGAATTGTAACCCTCGGGAAGACGTTCTATGAAATCGTGACAGTTCGCTGCGCGCGCCGCCGCAATGATCTCTTGCTCAGCGGCATCGAGCCGCCCGAACGCTATGTTTTCGCGCAGTGTCCCGTTAAACAAAAAAGGTTCCTGGCTCACCAGCGATATCTGTGCCCGAAGCACCGGCAGTGGAATATCCCGAATGTCGTACCCGTCGATCAAGATGGCGCCTTCGGTCACCTCGTAAAACGCCGGCAAAAGGCTCGCCAACGTCGATTTGCCTGCGCCTGTCGGACCAACAAGAGCAATCATCTCCCCAGGTTTCGCATGCAGATTGATGTCCCGAAGCGCGACTTTTCCGGGGCCGTAATTGAACCCGACGCCCTGATACTCGACTTCGCCTTGCGCGCGCCAATCGGGTGTCGGCGGGTTCTGCCTGTGCAAACGGGGCTGGACATTGGACGCTGCGACTTGATGTGCGCTCTGCTCGTCTGGCGCGTCCATGATGTCAAAAACCCGCGCTGCAGCAGCACGAGCCGATTGGAGCATCTGGTTGAGCCCGTGCAATCGGCCGATCGGCTCGTAGAAGAACATGCCCGCATAAAGCATGAAAGCCACCAGCTCGCCAACGTCAAGTTTGCCATCCAAAACCAGCCGTCCCCCAAACCAAAGCACAAGGCAGATACCCATCGCCCCCAGAAACTGCATTGCAGGCGAGTACCATGCCCATGCACGCATAACAACCAATGTGCCCCGCCTAAGGTCATCAGCGCGCTCCGCGAACCGCTCGTCCTCGTACGCTTCCCGGCTGAAAGACTTTATCTGTCGGATTCCCTGCAGATTGTCCATGAGCAGGGCGTTCATGGCACTGGCAGCTTCACGCTGCCTGCGATACCTGCGATGAGCGGTCAGCGTGTACCAGAGCGCGCCCGAAACAAGGAACGGCATCGGTATCAAAGCAACCATCGCCAGAGCCGGACTGTAACTGAACATGAACACAAGCGCTCCAATGATGCTCAGGACCGCAACCGTGCCCTGTTCAGTGCCATCGATCAGAAGTCGCTCGACGTTGTTGACGTCCTCGATCACGCGAGTCATCAAATCCCCTGAAGCGCGCGGATCAAACCATGCAAGGGGCAATCGCTGCATCCGGGCGTACACTTCACGTCGCATGTCGAAAATCACGTTCTGCTCGAGATGGTTGTTGATTCGGATGCGCAGGCTGTTGAACACCTCCCTTAGGAAAAATGCCCCCAACAGGCCAAGAGCCGCCGGCGTAAGCGCCTCGTGCCTCTGCCGCGCTATGACTTCGTCGATCAAAAACCTTGTTAGCTTCGGATAAACAAGGCCGAACAGCAGAGACAACACAGCGCAGCCCACGGTGGCGACCACGAACCATCGGTACGGACGCAAATAGACGGCGACTCGTCGTACCACCTCGCCCGTTGGGCGAGGTTCCGAACGAAAAGTCGGATCACTGTGAGTCCCAAACCCGGGATGTCTGCTCATGTTCCGCGAGCCGTATCACGCCCTATTCTAACCCGGAAATCTCACCGGCCAACCCCCAAGATACACCCATGCCTTCAATCCGGTGAGATTTCCGGGAGCCCGCATATTTCGCAGCCCGGCGTAGCCGGAACCAAAGTTGCCTGGCGGGCAGAGACTCTTTGCCTGCGCACGCTGACGAGAGCCCTCTGCCACGCCGGGCTGCGAAATATCCGCTGCGACTCCGTCGCAGGGAAAAGCACCCTGATCAAGGCCCCAACCGGCGCGCCGGGGACGGCGCGCCCTACCTGCATGCAAGGGTTCATGCACGGTAGGGCTCGCTGTCCCCAGCGAGCCGGACAACGTGCCCGGCAGTCTATTTGCGTGTATCAAGAGCCACACGGTCGTGACCGTCTTATCGACGGCGACGGAAACTGATACGGAAAAACTGACCAAACTCGCTGCTTGGAAATCTTCGCGAATATAGACGATTTTCCAATATAATCATATAGCCTTGTGAAAAACGCCCGCTTCGCACAGTATTCAGGCCATATAATGCGCGGGCTAAACGGCGGTTCTTTTCTAGCACAGTTGTGCCCGGTTGCACTCATTTTTGAATTTTGGATTGTCGCCTTGTGCCGCGTTGTCTGCACAGCCTGCATTCTGCACAGCCCGTATCTCTCACACCCAGAGCAGTCTGCGAGGCCGATATCCCGAAAGAATTGAGATATGCGGGCCCACCGAAATCCAGCCCACCGACCCACCCGCGCCGAAGCAAAGCCGCCACCCTGCAACTCACTTCACCACGCCGTATCGGAGATCATCAAACACAGTTACGCTGTCGGCCTTGGTCCACAATCCAACCTTGCCTGGCCCCGGAAAAGTGCTGTCCTCAACAGCGAACAGTTCCTTGCCGTTGAACACCACTCTGAAACGTGACCCGGCGAACTCAACACGCAGCGTGCTCCATTGCTGTTTCGGCACTTCCACCTTCACACCATAGCCGCCAACCCGCCCTACAATGTCCAGCGCCTTGCGTTTGCCCTTTTCCACCTTGTACAGAACGACGTTGTCCTCGAGTGCATTGGCGCGAGCAATGTAGTAGTTGTTGGCGTCCAGATAACGCCACACCACCCCGCCAGCCTGGTCGTTGGTGCCGCCCATGGGTTTAAACTTTACTTCGACAAACCCGTCCTTCAACGTGACATCTGACTTGATGCACAAAGGAAAGCTCGGCTTTGGTGTCCATGCGGACTGCTTGAGCACGAACGACCCGCTGGGTGCTGATTCGTCCTTCTCGACCGACCACTTCGGTTCCCCAGTTCCGGTGATGCCGGCTGCCCAGGAACGCGGCAGCGATCCAACGGTAGCCTTGTCAAAGTTATCCATCCGCACGCTTACGCAACCGGCGATGACGGCGGTGAGCGCAATAGCGGCCATGGTGTGGAGGCAAATGGTTCGCATGAGCTATTTCTACTTCACGGGCAGCAGAATGTGAAGACCGCACATAGTCCAACTTCGGACCCGACATTGGTGCGGGCTTTCAGCCCTTATTGATACTGATCTGGCGCCTGTGACCTATGCAATAATCGTTGGCGGAGGACGGGCCGTCGATCTCAGGCTGCGCACTTGAAGTTCATGCCTCTTTGGGGAGTCGGTGGATGATTTGGCGCGCGCGTTTCAGCCAGGCCCGGTCCCGCTTCCGCTGAAAGTCCGGCGCATGAGAATCGTCTGAGATGAGTTCTTTCAGCTGGCCGCGAGCGAGGTCGGGTTGCCCTGTTTTTGCGTACAATTCGGCGAGTTGCACCCTTGCCCTTGCATAAGAGTGCTGTTCAAGCACGCGCTGGAAAGTGCGGATTGCATCGTCGGTTCGGCCAAGCGCGGCATAGGTTTCCGCAAGGGCCATCAATGAATGTCCGTAATCGTGATCAGGTTGGGATGCACAAACCCGTTCAAGATACGGCAATGCTTCTGCGGTTCGTTGTTGTCTTAGCAGGCACTGGCCGTAATGGGCGAGGGTATCGGGATCGTCGGGATCGCGCTCGACGGCGGCGCGGTAACATGCTTCTGCTTTGGCGAGTTTGCCCTGGTGAAAGTAAATGTCACCGAGTTCCCTGTGATGATGAGCCTTGTCGAGGTGATGTATCTGGTCTTCGAGCTCTTTGATTCGGCGCCGGTCATGAGCGCCGGGCAACTCAAACCCTCGCAGAGCTGGTCCGGCCGACACCCGGTACACGAGAAAGAAATACAGAACAGCGTTTAGAATCGGGAAAATGAAGATGAATACTGCCCACAACCATTCGCGGCGACGTATGGCATCGACAAGCATCCAAATGGCAAATGCGGCGAATAACAGCCACAACGGGCTGCTTGCCCGGAGCATGTCCGTGAGCAGGGCGATCATTCTGATGTTGTCGGTTACGGAGATGAATCTGCGGTTCAGGCGAACATTTCTGTTTCCCTGTCGCCGAACTCGGCTTCGTCGGCGCTGGGACCGCACTCGCTCATCAAAGGCGCAGTTGGGTTTCGGTATTCAATTCCGGCCAGCGCAAGGTAATTTTGGAAAACATCAGTGTTCTGGAGAAAGCCTCGGAACCGTGCCGCGCCCGGGCCGATTGCGACAAGCGGCACGTAATCGGCCGTGTGGGAAGTGCCGGTCCAGCCAACCCCAACGTGATTTGCCATGAGCTGGCCCAACTGCGCAGCAGCAGAGTTCATGTGATCAAACAAGGACTTGCTTTTGCCGTTGACTGACTCGATCAACAAGGCCGCCTTGGTTTCGGAAACTTCACAGCCGGTCGCCTCGAGCAGGATTTTCCGGACGGCCGCTGCGCTGCTCGCCGACTTCAAGTCGTCTGCAATCGCCCCGAAGGAACGTTGCGCGCGCAGAACCTGAGAGAAGAGCTTCAGACTGTCCGCGTAAGACTTGCCCAGACCAACCAGTCCGGGGTTCGAAGTGCCGTGGTCGGTGGTTACCACAAGCAACGTTTCCGGCACGCGTCGCTGAAACTCGATGCAGACTTCAATGGCTTCATCGAAAGCGAGCATCTCGCGCACAGCCGCAGCGATATCGCAGTTATGCGCAGCGTGATCAACGCGTCCGCCTTCGACCTGCAAGATGAAATGATCCGAACGCCCGAGCCATTCAAGGGCCCGTTTTGTCATCGCGGCAAGGGTCGGGACCGACGTCAGCAATTTGACGTCGGCGTGCTGGTCCAGAGTGTAAGGCAGATGGCTCGAGGCAAAAACACCCAGCCACGGGCGGTCAAGCGACGCAGATTCCATTTCAGAAGCACGCTGGAAAACCGCGTATCCGGCATTTTGGAATTCCTTGAGCAGATCGCTTTTGTCCTTTCGTTTGTCTTCTTCAAAGAACTTGCGTCCTCCGCCCAACAGGACTTGGACCTGGCGGTCAAGGTATTGGCGTGCGATCTCCTCGGCGCTTCCACGGCTGGAGCAGTTTGCCACGAAACCGGCAGGGGTCGCATGTGTAATCTCGGTCGTGGTAACCAATCCACGTTTCCACGAAGCTTCTTTGAATAGCTGGTACAACGGATACAGATCAACGCCGTCTGGCAGTTGATTGAGAACGCCGTTGACCACCCGCGATCCACTGCCCCACGACGATGATGCTGCTGCGGAATCGGTAACGACCGAATTCAGCGACCGCATGTTGACAAGCGCTGTAACGGCGCCGGGCATTTGCTGAAGGTCGAAGAACCGCAGCCCGCGCTGCCTGTGCAAACGCGCGAATGCATCGCCAAGTGTCAGCGTGCCCATGCTCATCCCATCGGCCACAAGGTGAATGATGTGCCGCGGCAAAGCATCGGGTTTTTGAACCGCATCTTTGGCCGAGCATGCGACAGACGGAAAGCCCAGGGCTGACGCCACAGCCAGCCCGCTCTGCTTCAAAAATGTTCGACGATTTCCGGACATCGATTTGAAAATAGCGCGGAGATTCGCAACTGCCAATTCAGTTTTGGAATCAGCGAGGCCGCGCCTCAGACCGGCCAAAGCATGCGCGCACAACAGGCAATCGCCCTTCTCGGTGCGTGGCCAGCCTCGCTAACGCGGATGCGCATCGCTGGTTCCGGTTCTGCGCAAAGACCAGGTGCGCGCTTGTCAATTCTTGGCCGCGGGTGGCGTTTTTGGCTCATATTTGTAATCGAGCCGATCCGGGACCACGCGCACCTGTGTTGTGAGCTTGAGTGGTGGTCCGGCCGGCCGCGAATACTTCAGCTCGACAAAGAACGCCGTCCAACCCTGCTGCGGCGTTTCCACTTTGGCTGTTCCGGTGCCGTTGCTCAGGTCAAAGGGCGTGCTCGACCAATTCGGCCCGAAGGTGTCCAAGCGGAAATCGCGCGCTTTTGGGTTGGTAGCCTGCCACAGCTTTGCTTCGTCGGGCCGGTCCTGAGCGACAACGCGGATTGACCCGTCTTTTTCGAGCGACCACGTGAAGCGCGGGATTTTGGCGCCTGTGAGAATAGAGAAGTAAAACGCCTGAAGAGTTTCCCACGCATCGGTGTTGCGGAGCGAATGATCCGCGTTTGGCACGTAGCGCAGGTATTTCTCGCCGGGCAACTGGTCGAAGTAGAACTGCGACGAATCCGGCAGGAAAAACTGATCGCCGCTGGCGTTTACCATGAGCTTTGGCATGGTGAACCTGTCGCGGTACTCGAACGGGTCCTCGATTTCCATCAGCGCTCTGAACTGCCGCGTACCCATCCAGCTCATGATGTCGTGCTCGACATAATCATTGATTGCCGGGGACCAAAAACCATAGGCCGCGTAGTGATGCTGCATCGATGGCACGAGGTTCAACACGTCAATGACTATCGGGACAATCGCGACCACGCGCGGGTCAACGGCTGCGGTTGTCCATGTGGTCCAACCGCGTTTGGACCCGCCGGCGACGACGAACTTGTCCACTTTGAGTCCGCCGCCTGCGTCGGTTGCGCAGAAACTTGTAACCGTGTCCATGGCGCGCACGGCGCTCTTTGTCATCGGTAGCCGCGCCGGCCATCGTTCGTCGCCGGTCCTGAGAAACTTGTCCCACGAGTATGCAATGAGATCGTCTTCAACGCGCCTCCGCCCGTCGCGGAAGAATTCCAAGGGTTGGTTGGGAACATTTCGCAATTCTGCGACAACCGATTTTGTTTCGACAGCCACCCGTGCAAGGTTCCCGTCCGGATTTCGCGGCGCGCCTCTGTCGTTGTTTCCGCCGGTGATAAACAGGAAGCCGGTGGTGTGTTCAACTTTTGAGGGCACGGCGATTGTCAGCCAGTGGCGCCAAACAGGGCGATCGACCTCGTTTGTTGTGAGCCATGCTTGGGAGACCATCTCAAGCAGGTGCACTGTCCCAAGGGGTGTCTGATTCGAGTTCAACAGTTTATAAGTGAAATTGGTGTCGGGCGCTGCCACATAACGGTCCAGGGCGGTTTGTTTCTTGCCGGGTCTGACGAATGAACCCTTGCCCGTTTGCACGTATTGCTCTGCGGCTCCGCATGCAGGCAGAAACAAGAGAAAGGCGCAGAGCGCCAGCATGCTCTTCGGAGCAAACGTGGATTTTGATGCTGGAACCGGCACGGGTCTATTCATTCCCCGAGTGGCGTGTAAACCGCACTGAGCGTCAATGATTCGTTTCATCTCGAAGCTTAGGATACGGCTCTCGCTCTGAAAACTCAATCTCCGGATGAATTTTTGGCTTGTACAGCAGAGGCAAAGGCCCTAAACGCGGGTCAAAAGACGAACGTCCTCGATGACACCGCAACAATTGGAACGAATCGCCCGAAAACACGGCACACCCGTCCTGGTGGTGGATCACGCCGTGCTCAGTGAAAACTACGCAACTTTCCGCCGTCACTTCCCAAAGGTGCAAGCCTACTACGCCGTGAAGGCAAACTCCAACCCCGAGATTGTCCGCACACTTTACCTGGCCGGGGCCAGCTTCGATGTCGCCTCGTGGCCTGAGTTTCAGTTGGTTTATTCGAACATACGCCGTCTCCCCGCGCGCGAACGGCAGAAGTTCATCTGGGACAAGATCATTTACGCCAACCCAATAAAACCGCGTGAAACCCTCGAAAAGCTCGATCCTTACAAGCCGCTCGTCACATATGACAACCTCGAGGAGCTGAAGAAAATCCGCAGGTTCGCCCCCCATGCAGGGCTTGTGTTGCGCCTGCGGGTCCCAAACACCGGCTCGATGGTCGAGCTTTCAAGCAAGTTCGGATGCGACCCCGGCGACGCGGTTGACCTCATTGAATCCGCTTTTGAAACCGGGCTCGTTGTCGAGGGCTTGAGTTTTCACGTGGGCAGCCAATGCACCAACTTCCTCAATTTCGTTCAAGCCCTCAACATGGCCTCCGCCGTGATGAACGAGGCACGCAGCCGCGGTTACACGATCAGGATTCTCGACATCGGCGGCGGTTTCCCGGCTCCGTATCACAGCGACGTCAAACCAATCGACGTCCTTGCGAAAAAGATCAACGCCGAAATAGACCGTCTTTTCCCGAGCGACATCGAGATAATTGCCGAGCCGGGCCGGTTCATCGTCGCAACTGCGGTCTGGGCGGTTGCTCGCATCATTGGCAAGGCACGCCGTGACGGCAAAACCTGCTATTACATCGACGACAGCGTCTATCAGTCATACAGTGGCATCATATTCGACCATTGCTCACACAGGATCAAAGCATTCAAACCCGGCCGCAGATCAATCTGCGCCGTGTTCGGTCAGACCTGCGACGGATTGGACACAATCTCCCTGGCGGAAGAATTGCCTGAGCTGGACATTGGCGATCTGGTTTACTCGGAGAACATTGGAGCTTATTCGAGCGCGTCTGCGACTCACTTCAACGGTTTCGCGCCCGCACAGGTAGTTCATGTCAACCTCACCCGCCGCTGAACGCGAGCTAACGAAACGGCACAAGTTGAGAGCCGCGGACTGATCCCGCAGAGCGCATGTGCGTCAACCTAAGCTAGCTCCTGAACCGACGCATCTTCTGTTTTCTTACCCTGGTCAGGAGCAGGGTGTTTTTGTCTTCCAAGAACCATTCCATCTCCTCGCCCTTCTGCACGCCAATGGCCTCGGCCAAAGCGACCGGCAGGTTCACATAGCAG